>NZ_JCACHU010000033.1:0-8969 GCF_059504005.1 Belnapia sp.
ATCACGCTCCGCCGTCTAGCCAACAAACAGAAGAAAATTGCTTAACGCCCTCTTACAGGTCGGCTTCCACTACGAAGGCGACAACACGGTCATCGACTTGGGGAGGATCTACTTTCCGCCCATGCCCGGCGAGAACTACGAGTACCAAGGTCCAGCAGGCCAGATCGAACTGGTGGGTCGTGTCAATCTGACCGAGAGCGACTTCATTTTTTCATCCTAAGCGCTTAGGCGGCTCCAGACCTTTGGCACGGAGCCGCCAATGCGCGCTCCTGCAATGCGATAAGCACCTCGCCTCTAGTGAGCGACTTTACAGTACCGAAACTTACACTCGCCTTTTTGACATGCTCAGCAATCTATGAGCCGAGCGTCCCAAGCCGAGCCTTTCGGTACCAACCTCGCGGCATGCAAGATTAATAGCGCGAGCCGTACTGATAGGAGTACCGCGGCCCGTCCTGGTAGGAGTACCGCGGCCCGTACCCGTAAGGCCGATAGTGGCGTGAGAAGTGGTCATGCCGTGGCCGCGCGTAACCGCGCCAGTGGTGAGGCGGCGGAGCATAGCGCGGCCGGTAATCGCGGTGGTGGTAGCCACGCTCGTAGTGCACCGGCGAGATTGGCGCGGCTTGCTCGGCTGAACCGGCGGGCTTCGTGGCACTGTATGGCGTCGCCGTAGCGATGCCGGTGATGGTGCCGGCCGAGAGCAGTGCAAGCCCAAGGGCGGCTGCGACGAGAAGCCTACGCATGGTGTCCTCCGGATCGGGATGTCCGACGAGGCATGGTGGCGCTCGGGTCACGGCAGGATCGAGGCGGATCGGCCTTGATTTGAAGACAGATTGTAACAGCGTGTGTGAGGCGCTTAGGCGCTGCCGATCGACACCCGGGGGCGGTCGGCCTGCGGCGTCTGTGGATATCGGGGACAAACGCGGCCGCTTTACGCTTGGTGCTGACAGTGTGTTTATGATTGGTTCTAGTCTTCAGTCATGCCCGACGATTCGCCCCCAGCTCGCTCCGCAAGAACCGCCTGCTTCGATCCCTTGGCACTGCGCATGATGCCATCGGAGCGAGAGCTCGTGGCCGCGTTTATGGAGCGCGTGCTGGCGGCTCATCCCGCCTGGCCTTGGCCGCTGATTGAAGAGGAGGCACGGCAGCGGGCCGAAGAGGTTCTCGCCATCGTGCGTCGGTGACCGGGCAGTGGGTCAAGCTTCCGCTCGAGCCAACACACGGACGACGATCGTGGGGGTTCAGGCACCGCGGCTGGCGGGTGCCGGCACTCTGCGCTCGACCGAGCGCCATCGAGCCCTCGACGGTCGTCCGCTCGCCGCCGTTGCGCCTTGTGAGACGCTCTTGGGACAGCCATGTGCCGGACCAGAGCCGCCGTAGGAGGCTACCGTGCTGTTTCCAACACCCCCTCTGCCGAGCCGTCGTCATCTGCTTGCCACGGGCGCACTGGCTGCAATCGCCGGGTCAGGGATCATCGACCATGCAAGGGCACAGCCCCCGATGTCAGTGCCGACCCCTCGGCAGACCACCGGCCCTTTTTACCCGGTGGACTGGGAGGGCGACACGGATGGTGATCTCGTCCGGGTGACGGGCGCTGCGGCGATGGCGCAAGGGGTGGTGACCCATTTGCGCGGGCGGGTGTTGGATGTCCGTGGTGCGCCTTTGCCAGGCGCCATTGTCGAGATTTGGCAATGCGACGCCCTCGGCCGCTATCGTCATCCGCGCGATCGACAGGACCGACGCGACGAGGGTTTCCAGGGTCGCGGGCGTGTGGTCGCTGGGGCTGATGGCAGCTACGCGTTCCGGACCATTCGCCCTGTGGCGTATCCGGGCCGGACACCGCATATCCATGTGGCGATTGCTGCACCGGGTCGTCAGCCGCTCGTGACGCAATTCTATGTCGATGGCGAGCCGCTGAACGAGCGTGACGGCTTGTTCAACGCTCTGCGAGACCCACGCCAGCGCGACGCGGTCATGCTGCGGCTGCAGCACGCAGATCGGATCGAGACGGGCGTTCTTCTGGCTAACCGCGACATCGTGCTGGGCTGACACGTGTGTTGCACCGGCGTGCCGTTGAGTGAGCGAGCGGCGCGGACGTTAGCTCATACCGGTTAGCAGGCCGCCCGCGTCATCACATGTGCAACCGTTGTATACATCCAAACCCCGCTGCCGCGCGGCATAGACATGCAGCGTTCGGTCAGCGCCCGTGCGATCGCGGCTTGGCCACTGACACCTTCGGTCCGCAGCGGCTCAGTTTCTAACTCCCGCCGGTGCGGCGGGCTCGACCCCACTCGGAGAGAGGAGGGCCGCCGCTCTGTCCCACCGTAAGGACCCGCTGGTTTGACACATGATCGGGGGACAGGGGCAGAATAGCGAACGGGAGGACCCTAATGCCTTTCTTGAACCGGCCGGACGGCAGAATTGCCTATCAGACCTACGGATCTGGCTTCCCCGTATTGCTGTTTGCGCCAGGCGGCCTGCGGTCTCGCATGGAGATGTGGTCGTCTCCGTTTGGCAGCCCTCACCGGCCCTGGGTTGACTGGACACAGGCGCTGCCTGCAGCAGGCTTTACGGCCATTGCTATGGACCAACGCAATGCGGGAAAATCTCAGGCCGAGATCAGGGCCGATCACGGATGGCACACCTACGCGACCGATCATCTGGCACTGATGGACCATCTAGGCTTTGAGCGCTTCCATGTGCTGGGCGGCTGCATCGGCGGGAGCTTCTGCCTAAAGGTGGTGGAGATAGCTCCGCACCGTGTCACCGCAGCGGTGCTGCAGAACCCGATCGGCCTGCATCCAGAGCATCCGGAGTATTTCCCCGACAGCCATGCCGCCTGGGGCCGGGAGCAGCGCGAGGCGCGGCCCGAACTGGACAGCGGCGCGACCGAGGCCTTCGGCCGGAACATGTGGAACGGCGACTTCGTCTTCTCAGTCGATCACGCCTTCGCCCGCACCTGCCCGGTGCCCACCATGCTGCTGCCCGGGAGCGATACGCCGCATCCTGCTAAGACCAGCGCAGAACTGGCCGGCCTCTTGCCCGGGGTGGAGGTTCTTGTCGATTGGCGCGGCCCGGAGCACCTGGCCACGCAGGAGGCGCGCGTCGTCACCTTCCTTCAGCGCCATACGCCCGATCGGTAGCGGGCACGAGCGGTGGGGCTAATCCAATCCTGTGCCCGGCATCAAGTGCCTAGGACCGGCCGTAGGGATAGCACCGTGCCCGGTCCAGCCTCAGGCCGAAGCGAGCTCCAAGGACAGCGATCGCCTCGCTATGAGCGGGGTAGGGATCACTATTGCCATGACCGACAACAACGGGGCGTAGTTCCGGCTGCGTCCGACCCGGCGGCGGCAGCATGGCCGTTACAAGTGGGCGCCCCTCATCGTCACGCAACGTCAGGAACACCGGTAACACGCGTCGGATATGGCTGGCGCGACGGATGTCCTGCTCGATGAAGGGTATTCCAGTTGTATCGAAGGCCTCCGAGGCGGCTTCGAACGCGCGTCTGAAATGCTTCTCGACCGCATGCCGCATGAGCTCGGATTCCTGCACCGCCTCGGCCTCGGACTGGATACGAAACCAAGCGCCGCCTCCTGCAACGTCGCATACATATTCCATGATTTCCTCCACAGGGCGCGCCTCACGCTAGCCCGACCCTTCCTCGGAGCGGAACCAAGGTGTCGAGACCGAAGCGAGATCAGCAAGTGACGCGAGCCATCACCCGCTGTACGGTCGTGTGCGTCCAGACCGCACAACCATTTGGCGTCGGTACGCCCCGCTCCGTCAGCGCCCTGGCTATCGCCGCGTGGCCGGTGACACCCTCGGCGTATAGCCGCTCCACCTCCAGCACCAGCCGATGCGCTGCTCGCTCTGCCGCCATGCGCCGCGCCTGGGCCGCTGCGATGGCGTCAGGGTCCTTGGGTGGCCGGTAGCCCCTATCCCCGCCCAGGACAGCCCCACGAGCCTTGGCCGCCGCCAGCGCCGCCCTGGTCCGCTCGCCGATCAGCTCCCGCTCCTTCTGCGCCATGGCGGCGTAGATGCGCATCATGAGGTCATCGGCGCCGGGCATGTCGGCCGCCCGGATTTGATAGCCCTCCTCCAAAAGCCCAGGGAGGGTATGGGCACGCCGGGTAATGCGATCGAGCCGAGCCGCGACTAACACCGCGCCGAGCTGGCGGCAGCGGGCCAGCGCCGCCTGGAAGCCCGGCCGGTGGTCGTCCTTGCCGCTGGCGATGTCGGAGTACTCAGCGACCAAGATCCAGCCTTGGGCCTCGGCGAAGGCGCGGACGCTGGCCTGTTGTGCCTCGAGCCCAAGGCCGCTCTGCCCCTGCTCAGCGGTCGAGACCCGATAGAGTCCGACCGCCAGCCTGGCAGCGCCGTGGAGCGTGGGCCGCATCAGCCGGCCTCCGCGATGCGGTAGACGGTGTAGCTGCCCTTGGCGCCCTCCTTACCGGGGCCGACCTGGCGGACCCGCTCGGCTGCCTCGATTGCGATGCCCTGGCGCCGCTTCAGCCCGGCGAAAAAGCCGCGGACCGTGTGGGCCTGCCAGCCGGTGGCCTCCGCGATCTGGGCGACGGTGGCGCCTTCCGGCCGGCGCAGCATGGCGAGCACCTGTTGCTGCTTTGTGCCCTCGCGCGGTTTGCGGGGTTGGGCCGGATCGCGCGGCGGCCGGTTGGGCTTGCTGGCGAGTGCGGCGCACAGAGCGGCGATCGCATCGGGCAGACGCGCTTCTCGGGCCTTCTCATCGTCCCAGGCGGCTAGCACAGCCTCCGCCGCGGCGCGCAGCCCTTGGCGGCTCGGCATCGCTGGAGAGGCCTCAGCGGAGGCAGCGGGTGGCTTCTGGGCCGGCGGAGTGGCCTCGTAAGCCTCAGGCGCGTGTGCGGCCGTTGTAGGAGCTTCTGCCGAGGCGCCCGCGTCGGCGGTCTCGGCAGCGGAGCGCAGGCCCGCCTCGGCCAGGCGGTAGTTCACGGGGACACCGTTCACCGTCCAGGCTGTGCTCTCGTCCGGCTGACCAAGCGCTGCCGGCTCGATCAGGCCCTTGGCGAGGAGGCTCCGGCGAATGGCGTCGCGCGGCGCCGGGGCGAGCCGGGCCGGAGGAGCGATGAGGTGTTGCGGGTGCTGTAGCGCGGCGGCGAGGATCGAGGCTTGCGTCGGGGTAGGCGTCATGGCGGGCTCCTTGTGCAGCACCCGACCAACCGGGTGCTACTGCCCAGAGCCCCGCCGAATAACTGGTCGGGGCGGCGCACCCGGGCTTACAGCGGCGCGTAACGACCATTTGCTCTATGTGAGTAGGAAGGGAAGCCGGATAGTGCAGCTTGGGCTAGATTGATCGGCATGGACCATCGTCAGCGTAGTTTCTTCCCGCCCGCCGGCTCGCCGCTGGCGCGCCTGCTCGATGGCCCAATGGCACCGGGACGGTTGGTTTGGATCGGGCTACGCCCAGCCCGCAGGGCACCAATGATCAGTGTCAACGAGGCAAGACTTGAAGCAGGGCGAGGGCTTGAGGGCGACCGCTGGCACGGTGCCGAGGATGGAGCGCGTCAGGTGACGGTGATCGCGCAGGAGCATCTCGCCGCTATCGCAAGCTTTCTCGGCCGGCCTGCTGTGGACCCGCGGCAGCTCCGACGCAATCTGGTTGTCGCCGGCTTCAACTTATTCGCCTTGAAAAGCAGACGGTTTCGCATTGGCGGCGCGCTGCTGGAGTGGAGCGGCGAGTGCCATCCGTGCTCCCGCATGGAGGATGAGCTCGGGCCGGGCGGGTACAATGCTGTTCGCCACCATGGCGGCATCACTGCACGGGTTATGGAGGCCGGTGTGATCACGGTTGGGGACAGTGTCATGCGGCTGCCGCTCGACGAAACACCGTCCATGTAAATCACGGCCGCTACGGCAAGGCTGTGCCTGTTCCTCTAGAGTTGCCGCGCTGACCGCTTCCGCAGCAGCATAGCAGTGGAAACGGGGAGGCGACATAAATGGCCGGGATCTTCGCAGGCCTCAAGGTGATCGACGCAGCCACCTATGTGGCAGGCCCTTCAGCAGCCACCATCCTGGGCGATTTCGGCGCCACCGTTATCAAGTTGGAGCCGCCTGGAGGTGACGCGTACCGCATGTTGGCTACCGCCCCCGGCCAGCCACGTAGTGAGACAGACTACCCTTGGATGCTCGACAATCGGGGCAAGCGCGGTCTCATCCTGGACCTCAAGCGCGCCGACGCCCAGGCGGTGCTGCATCGGATGATCATCTCCACCGACGTCTTCGTAACCAACACAGTGCCCAGGCTGCGTACCGGTCTTGGTATCGGTCCTGATACCCTGGCGGCGCTGAACCCGCAGCTGATCTATGCGGCACTTACCGCATATGGCGAGACCGGGCCGGAGGCGGACAAGACCGGCTTCGACGCTACCGCCTACTGGGCCCGCAGCGGCCTGATGGACCTCGTCAGGTCTGATGCCGGTGCTCCGCCTGCCCGCTCGGTAGCCGGCATGGGAGACCATCCGGCCGGCCTCGCCCTTTACGGCGCCGTCGTCACCGCGCTCTACCGGCGGGAACGAACAGGTCAAGGCGGGTTCGTGCACGTCTCACTCCTTGACGCAGGGCTTTGGTCTAACGGTTTCATGGTGCAAGCGGCATTGGACGGGGCACACTTCGTACCCCGGCCACCGCGCGACCAGGCGCCAAATGCCCTGGTGAACCTGTATCAGGCTGGCTGCGGCCGCTGGTTCCTGCTCGCGCTACTCAACGAGACGCGGCAATGGCCGGCGCTGCTGGAGGTGCTCGGTCAACCGAATTGGGGCAATGCCCCGCGTTTCGCCAGTCAAATCAAGCGTCGGACGCACGCGTCAGCGCTGGTCGCCGTGCTTGATGCCGCCTTCGCGTCCCGCACCTTGACCGAGTGGCGGCCGCTGCTGGATGCTGCCGGCCTGACCTTTGATGCCGTGGCGACCACGGGGGAGGCAGCGGCGGCAGACCAGCCGCGGGCGACAGGTGCCATTCGTCAAACGGTCGCTGGGGGCTGGACGGTGGACAGTCCCCTGCACATCGCAGGCGAGGCCAAATCGCCTGCAAGGCCGCCGCCAAGCCTCGCCGGGGATGAGGATGCTATCCTATCCGAGCTTGGCTACACGCCGGCGGAAATCAGAACGCTGCGCGAAGCTGGTGCTTTGGGCCGACGGTAGGCGTCCGGGCTGTTGTCGCGCATGTCCACCTTAATTGAATTATAGAGCCGGCTTGGGCCATCTTGAACTGAGCACTGCGCCGGATGGTGTCTCTGTCAGCAAAGCCAGCGAACTTGTCCAAGTGCAACCAAGCCGGCTCTTTAAGTCAGTCAGCCCGCCACACGAGCAAGGAAGCCGTTGTATGACCCAACCATTGCGCGGTCGCGTTGCCCTGGTCACGGGCGGGTCTCGAGGGATTGGTGCTGCGGTTTCCTTAGCCTTGGGTGAGGCTGGGGCAGCCGTCGCCATCAACTACCGTTCAAGGTCAGCCGACGCCGAGGCGGTTGCCTGCAAGATTAGCCAAGGATCTGGCCGAGCGGTCACCCTTCAAGCAGACGTCGCTGACAGTAGTGCCGTTGCCGCTCTGGTGCAGAGCGTCTCTGAGCAGATCGGGCCCGTTGATATTCTCATCAACAACGCCGGCATCGCCCTGATCCGCGGCATCGACGATCTGACCGAGGCCGACTTTGATGAAACGATCACCGTCAACCTGAAATCCGCTTTTCTTTGCACCCAGGCGGTGCTGCCACACATGCGTGCGCAGCGCTGGGGCCGCATCGTCAACATGTCGTCCGGCGCAGCGCGAGGCGCAGGTGCAGTTGGGGTGCACTACAACGCGTCCAAAGCCGGCATGGAAGGACTGACGCGCGGCTATGCCGCTCGGCTTGTCAAGGAGGGTATCACGGTCAATGCAGTCGCGCCGTCCCTCATTGAAACCGACATGGTGAAGTCGGGCGTGGCCCAATCGCCGTCTCGCATTCCGCTTGGCCGATTTGGAACGACCGACGAGGTGGCGCAGGTGGTCATGATGCTGTTGGGCAATGCATATATGACGGGCCAAACCGTGGCGCTGTCTGGCGGGATGGCTTTTAATTGAAGGGTGGTCGCCTTTGTCGCAAGCAGCCAGCATTGGAATGTCCGCCACATTGGCATGGCCATAGGCACCGCGTTTCGGGGCTGCATGTTGCGTCAAATCGTGAGAGTGGCTTGGCATGAAAGTCGTTATTCAATGCGCCGGGGCTAAGCATCCAAACGCCGCAACCTTCGAGTCCGGAGATGGCCGCCGGGTTTCGTTCGTTGCGCGTCCTGAACTGGTGACCCGGAACCCGGGGATTTTGCATGCACATCCCGACCAACCTTCTGATATTCCCGGCAAGATTTGGCGGGACAGGGTGGTCCACGAGAACAACGGGGCGGACGCCTCGACGCTGCTGCCGGCAGCGCAGCTGTACACCTCACCGACCTACGCTGCGCTCGAGCGTTTTATCGGTTCGGAGAACCTATTCATCCTCTCGGCTGGCTGGGGGCTCGTCCGCGGCAGCTTCCGGCTGCCCGCTTACGACATATCCTTCAGTGGCTCGGCTGATCCTCATTGCCGGAGACGGTCGGGCGACGAGTTTGCCGACTTCAATGCACTGGCAGAGCAATTACCCGGCGACACAGTCTTCCTCGGTGGAAAAGATTACCTGCCTCTGTTCTTGCGGCTCACTGCGTCCGATCCGGGCCGCCGCCTCGTCTTCTTCAATGCCAGCCGACAACCGCAGGCGCCGGGCTGCTTAGTGCAGCCCTACATCACGCCGCGTCGCACCAACTGGCACTACAGCTGCGCCAGTGACCTAATTCAAGGCGTGCTGGTGCCGAACTTCGGAGCCGCATGAAGACAAGGCGGAGATCGAACTGACTGCGCTTGGATTTTAAGTCGCCTAGGAGCCCGTCCCGGTAACGGCTGAAACGGCTAGACAGGTCTGGCGTGCGATG
>NZ_JCACHU010000034.1:0-8886 GCF_059504005.1 Belnapia sp.
ACCCCGGAGTGCGCCCGCCCTCAGTTACGCCATGTCGGCTCCGTCACCCCGATCGACCGCACCGCCTCGGCCACCGACCTGCCCTGACCCACCAGCACTTCGACCTGCCGCAGCTTGGCGACGATCTCCTCGAGCGTCTGGCCCTTCTCCCTCACCATCCCCGAACCTCCCGCCGCAGTCGCCAGGCTACATTACCGGCGAACCACTTCTACAGGGGCAGGGCAGGACATCGCCCCTGGAGTGCGCCCCATCCGTTCCGCGCCGCCGAATGTCGCGTTCGCACATATTGGCATGTTATAATTCAACCTTATGTTCTATGCTCTCCATGAGGTTGCGGCGTAGCAGCGTTTATAGGCGACGACCCAGCCGCGAAGCCGCAGCGCAAGCCACATCACAAGGGATTACTCCATGCGAAGCCTGCTCGCTGCAGCCTTAACCTGTCTGCTCGCGCCCATGGCGTGGGCGCAGCCGCGCCCTCACGATGCAACAGGACCCGATGTCATCACGCATGTCCGCACTGTGGCCGATCTGGCCGCGGTATGCGCGCCAGCCTGGTCCGGCGTCGCACGGCTGGAGGCGATCGCCTACTGCCAGGGCTTCCTGACCAGCGCCGGCCAGTACCACACGCTGGCCCATCCTGCGGGTGGGCGGGTTGCTCCGCTCTACTGCGTGGCATCGCCCGGGCCAAGCGTTGCCGAATCCGGCATCGCCTTCGCCGCCTGGGCCCATGACCACCCGGCTTACCAGGGCGAACCCGCGCTGGATGGCTTTCTGCGCTGGGCCGAAGCGACGTTTCCCTGCCCACCCCCCGTTTCGTCACGTCGCGCTCACCGGTCGGTCCGCTGAGCATGGAAAGGAACATCGCCATGCGCCCGAAACTCGCCATCCTGACGTTTGCCGGCTTCGCCCTTGCGGGGTGCGGTGACATGAACCAGACCCAGCAGCGCACCGCGACCGGCGCGCTCGGCGGCGCTGCCGTGGGCGGCATCCTGGGATCTTTCAGCGGAAATACTGGGCTCGGAGCGCTGCTCGGCGCCGGTGTCGGCGGTGGTGGCGGGTACCTGTACGACCAGTCGCAGCGATCGCAGCGGCCCTACTACGCCGACCAACGCCGCAGCCGTACCGGCTACAACACCTACTGAACCTCTGGCTTTGGCCTTGCTGTAATCGCTGTCGCCGGGTCCGTCAGACACGGGATGCATGCGCCAATACGGGATAGAGGAAAAATATCGGGGATACAATATCGCTTGCCTCCCGCAGTCAAACTCGGGCGACGCATAACCGGAGGGCTGCCGCGGGCGCCCATCCGCATCTGCCCTCCGGCACCCATCTGGACTGAAAACAATGCGGCAAAATAGGGTGTTTCTGCTCGTCGGCGCGGCGTGCATCGCGCTCGGTGCCGCTGGATACTGGTTCTATCAGGAACAGAATCGCAGCGGGGTCGAGGTCAGTATCGGTGGACGCAGCATTACCATCAAGACCCGGTAAGATCATCGGACGTCAGCTACACCGAACCCGGCTGGGCGCAGATCACGTGCGCCACACGGTCAGCCGTAGACTCGGCACCACCGACCCCTGACATGGATGTCTCCCTCGTTTGGTGCGGGAGGGACAGCCTCCCGAACAGCGATACGGAAGTAGCCGGCGCGTCTTACAGCATTGGCGCGCCGCCACGGTTGTCCTCGTCTGCCGAACAAGTTTGCCAAGCCGCCCCCAATGCCACATCGCCATACGGCATGCATTAGGAGAATAACGTGGCTCGCTCGCAGTTGCCGCGTTGGCTTACCTGGCTGGCACCGCCTTCCATCCTCCTGCTGCTGATCGCTACTTTCTGGTTCTGGGACTGGTTTATCCCCTTCGCCGAGCACCGCGCCTCCGTTGCGCTCGAACGGCCCGTCACACCTTGACCCAAGGACCATCCGGCGCAGACGGGCGATCGAGCCGGCCCACTTCGAGGGCGTGGCGGGGTTTCGCAGCCGGGCCGTTGTGAGCGAGGCGGACGGCATCGTGGGAGGCGCCCCCGCCAGCCCGGCCGAGGTGCCGGTCCTGCTGCGGCCGTTGGCTGAGTACGAGGCGGTGGCCGGGGGGCCTTGTGATGATGCCCCACCAGGACCGCCTGGACGGCGATGCTGACGCGGCTCAAGCTGACGGCCACCTGCAGCGTGATCTCGGTAATGAAACGACCCACGTCATCGCCAAGCGCAACTGGTATTTCCAGATGTTTGTTTGTCGTGTTGCTCCCGCTGCAGAGTATCAAGCTCACCCCGGAGCGGCTTAGCCATGTCGAGCATTCGCCATTCGCCGCCTTCCGTCGGAAATTGTTGTAATAGTAATTTCAGAAGAAAGTTTCTTATCGCAGATACTTGGAACGCTTTGTTTTCAGGCCAATGTATTTTTTCTGTACTAAAGATATTTATGCATATTTCTTGCATCGATTTTTATTGCGTTTTTCTCTTATGTAGTGCATAAATACTTACGAGATTTAGCCGCGCACAGGCCTGGTCACATCTGCAAAGTGTCGGCCCTCCAAGCGATTGGGGCCGTTCAGCAGCAGGCCACCGCGCATCCCGCGCGTGCCTTCTAAGCCCCACGAGGACGCAAGCCGCATATGGCAGCTATTGCCGGATCGAAGATCTTTGTCGGCTTGACGGCCCTAGTGGCTGGCACAGCGGTGGCATCCGTCGAGGGCTGCGACAGTTCCGGGAATCCTGTCGTGCCAGCCGAGCGCGTGGCGGAGGATCCTCCTTGTGGCGAGAGCGGCCTGAGCCTCCGAGATGAGAGCGCCGCCGTGGCAGCCGTACAGGCGCATCTGAGCGACGCCGGGGTGGCAGGCGAGCTCGGCGATGTCCGGCTGTACTCCCTTGGCCTGGCGGATGAAGTCGTGGTTTGCGCGACGCTCCCGGTGCGTGGCGCCGAGCTCATGCAGATTGTCGCCAGAGTCGTGCTGAGTCCGCCCGCAATGGCAGCACGCATGGCGGCACCGGCCGCGGGGGCGGCGGCACAGGGCCGGACAACGATGGTCATCCTGGAAGCCGGTCCAGGCCTGGGCCGCGGCGGTTCACAAGCGGGTCCGGGCTTGCGCTATTGCCGCCATCCGCAAGCTGCGGCCGCAGCCGGCGTCGGGGCGCTCCCCGGGACCGGCAGCCAGGCCGCACCGACAGGCGCGGAGCCTGGTGTGCGCCTCGTAGTGATCTCGCCGGCGCGGGTACGCGCTGCGCCCGGCGGCAGCGCGCCGGTGCTGTGGACCGCGCCCCGTGGACGCAGCTACGTCGTGCTCGGCCATGCTCCCGGCGGCTGGGTGAACATCGGCGATGGCGAGGCTGCCCTCGGCTGGGCGCATTCCAGCCTCCTGGGTGCCCCGCCCTGAATGGTGGGCTGGCCCCGGCGCACGGGCAGCCTTGCCGCGGCCCGCGCCCGCACATGAAGCACCGGCGTCGCGGTCGGCCATTATTCCACCACCCCTCCCACTATGCACCGCCAGGCTGGATCAGGATGGCAGTGCGCACGGGAGGGAAGTGGCCCAGGGCGAAAGGCCCATTCATTCCATGAAGCTTTGTCCCGCAGAGGCCACGAAGGTTGTCCCCTTCCCGCTTGCCGGCGGCATGATGGGCGCGCTGACACGCGCGCACGACTGGTCGGCAACGCCGCTCGGACCCATCCAGGCTTGGCCGCTGGCCTTGCAGGCAGTCGTCGATTTGGTGCTCGGCTCACCCCTGGCCATGGTCGTGCTGTCGGGTCCCGAACTCGTCCAGATCTACAATGACGCCTATGCCAAGCTCATGGGCACCCGGCATCCCGCGGGGCTTGGCCAGCCGACCCGCCTGTGCTGGCCTGAGGTCTGGGCGTTCAACGCGCCTATCTACGAGGCTGTGTTTCAAGGCGATACACGGTCCTTCGAGAACCAGAAGCTTGCCACCGCGCGCAATGGCCGGCTTGAGGACGCATGGTTCAACCTGACCTACAGCCCGCTGCGGGACACAGGCGGCGCGGTTGCGAGCGTGCTGGTGACCGTCGTCGAGACGACCGCGCGGATCCTGGCCGACCGCCGCAACACCGCCGAGCGCGACCGCCTGTCCCGCATGTTTGAGCAGGCGCCCGGCTTCATGGCGATGCTAAGCGGGCGCGAGCAGCGGTTCGAGTTCGTTAACGCCGCCTACCTGCAGCTTGTCGGCCACCGCGACATCGTTGGCCGCTCGGTGCTGGAGGCGCTGCCTGAACTCGAGGGACAGGGATATTACGAGTTGCTCGACACCGTTTACACAACTGGTAAGCCGTTCGTCGGACGCAGCTTGCCGGTCGGATTGCAGCGGGGTCCCAGGGCCGCGGTGGAGCAGCGCTTCATCGACCTCGTCTATCAGCCGATCAGTGACTCTGAAGGTGCCGTTACCGGAATCTTCGTCGAGGGCTCGGACGTGACCGAGCGCGTACTCGCCGAGGCCGACCTCCGGATGACCGAGCAACGCCTAACCGCCATCTTCACCTTCGCAGCGGTCGGCTTGGCCGAGATCACGCTGGATGGTCGCTTCCGCCGCGTCAACGACGCCTTCTGCCGCATGCTGGGTCGGTCGCGCGAGGATCTACTCTCGACCGGCTTCGTGGAGGTGACGCATGCGGACGATGTCGTCGTCAGCCTGGAGCATTCAGCACGCACCTGCGAGACCGGAAAGCCTGCGTCCTTCGACAAACGCTACCTCCGGCCGGATGGCGCGTTGACTTTCGTCAACTGCAGCCTGACACGCCTGGATGGAGAGCACGGCCAGCCGCCTGCGCTACTGTCCGTGACCATCGACATGACGGAGCGGGTGCAGGCGGAAGCGGCCCTGCGTGCCAGCGAGGAATTCAGCCGCCGCGTGATCCAGAGCTCCGCGGACTGCATCAAAGTTCTCGGCCTTGACGCGCGCGTGCTGTTCATGAGCGAGGGCGGCATGTCCGTCATGGAGGTTGACGACTTCAAGGACATGCAAGGCGCCTGCTGGTCCGACTTCTGGCGCGACGACGAGCACGACAAGGCCCTCGCCGCGGTCCAGGAGGCCAGGGGTGGCGGTACCGGTCGCTTCCAGGGCTTCGCCGCCACGCGCAGGGGCACGCAGCGCTGGTGGGACGTGGTGGTGACCCCGATCAACGGACCGGACGGTCAACCCGCAAAGCTCCTGTCGGTCTCGCGCGATGTGACGGCGACGAAGCAGGCGCAGGAACAGCTGCGCGAACTGAACGACACGCTCGAGATCAAGGCCGCCGAGCGCGCTACCGAGCTTGCTGAGGCGCAGGAACAGCTGCGCCAGAGTCAGAAGCTCGACGCGCTGGGGCAGCTCACAGGCGGTGTCGCGCACGACTTCAACAACCTCCTGACGGTCATCCGCTCCTCTGCGACACTCCTAGGACGTCCCGACCTCTCGGAGGACCGCCGCCGCCGCTATCTCGACGCGATCTCCGAAACCACCGAGCGAGCTGCAGCGCTGACACGTCAGCTGCTCGCCTTTGCGCGACACCAAGCCTTAAAGCCGGAGGTGTTCGACGCGGCAGATCGGATCAATGCCATTGCCGAAATGCTGAAGACCCTGCTCGGTGCAGGCATCGAGCTGACGATCGAGGCGCGTTGTTCTGCATGCTGGGTGGAAGCCGACCTAAGCCAGTTCGAGACGACTCTCGTTAACCTTGCATTGAACGCGCGCGACGCGATGCACGGGGAGGGGACGCTGGCCGTGGTAATCAGGCCATCCGCCCAACTGCCTGCCATCCGGAGCCACAAGGAGGTCCCTGGCAACTATGTCGCGGTGTCCGTGACCGATACCGGGACCGGCATCTCGCCAAACACGCTGAGCCGGATCTTCGAGCCGTTCTTCACGACCAAGGAAGTTGGCAAAGGCACTGGCCTGGGGCTCAGCCAGGTTTATGGCTTTGCCAAGCAATCGGGTGGCGACGTGGATGTGTCGAGCCGGCCCAGCCAGGGCGCGACTTTTACCCTCTACCTGCCTCGCTCCAAACTGTCTGCCACGGTTCAAGCGGAGGCCGCTGCGCCGTCCGAGCTGCGCGCGCCGAGAAGCTGCCGCGTACTCATCGTGGAAGACGACACGCAGGTCGGCGAGTTCGCGGCGCAGCTTCTGTCCGACCTTGGCTTCGAGACAATCCATGTGACGGATGCCTCCCTTGCTCTCGACCTACTGGACTATGACCGCAACGCCTTTGACGTCGTCTTCTCGGACGTCGTCATGCCGGGGATCAGTGGCGTTGAGCTCGGCCGCATCATCCGTCTTCGGTGGCCGGAACTGCCGGTCGTGCTGACGAGCGGCTACAGTCACGCCCTGGCAGCAGATGCAAGCCACGGCTTCCCATTGCTGCACAAGCCTTATTCGGCCGGAGATCTTGCGCAAATCCTGCAACATGCCATAGCGAACCTTCAGCAGTTCCCGCCGGCGTCGGCCGCAAGCGCGTAGCGACCGTTGGGGTGTACCGGGAGCGTGCTGCTGGTATTTGTTGCGTTCACCTGCTTCCTGGCGGGCTAGGTGCCGGGCTATGCCGTTGCCGGCGACCGGCAACGGCGATGAGGTCGCATGCCGTCACGGCGTCCCGCTGGCAACCGAAAATCGTACCATCCAAGAGGTGCCGCTTCTCGGATGCAATGGTTCATCTTGCAGTCCCTTGCAAACTTCGCAACACAACCGCTCGTCGTCTGCTTTCAGCTCCGCCGTGGCGCACGGGTAAGCTGGGTTCTTATCCACGGCGGTGGTGCGGGAGTTCACCGTATGCGGCTGGCCGAAGGCCTTCGGAAGAACCGCTTAGCAGCCTCGGCATCGCGCTTTGCCGGGAGCAGAAAATCGATCGTCCGCCCGCGGCTGTCGACCACCCGATACAGGTACATCCAGCAGCCCCCCACCCGGACATAGGTCTCATCCACCCTCCAGGAGCCGTTGCTCAGGCGCAGGTGCGGCCGGGTCCGCTTTTCGATCTCCGGTGCATAGGTCTGCACCCAACGGACCACCGTGGTATGCGCCATCTTAAGGCCGCGGTCGTCCAGCATCAGTTCGAGATCACGATAGCTTACCGGGAACATGAGGTAGCAGCGGGCCGCGCAGACGATCAACTCGGCGATGAACTGCCGCCCCCTTGGAAAACTGATCCAGCCTCACCGAAGCCACACGCCACCGTCTCGCCACGCCCTGGTTTGTACCCGCTCAGAGCGGCTACACAAGGACGCACAGAACTAGGCTGAGTGTGCCCGATCGGCCGACTCATACAGCAAGGTCGACGGGGATAGAACGTGTAGGTGGCCGAGCGGCCGGAGCGCTCCGTTCGAGGCTGCCGCCGGTTCCGCTACCGTGACTGCGGAATGCCGTACAACAAACGCTCCGGTACCTGCTATACTAAATGTCTCCTGCTAAGCTACGTATCTACTGACATTCCTGGGCTTGCCACAGAACAGGCCGACACAAGCGGAATGGAGGGGCGCTGGTGAGATTGCTGAGGCTGCCGCCCGGCGGGATCAGCTTCCAACCGGTGCCCTCGCGCGCAGGTTGCGGCGGAGTATCTTGGCGCCTGCGGCCGACACATTCGGAGAGGAACAGTGCCATGGAAGAGCGTCTTGTAGACGTGCTGGGCAGCAACGGTGTGCCTATCCACACCTACCCCATCACGCTCGATAAATCCGGCGGAGCCGTGACCGAGGCTGAGTTCAAGACCAAGGCGTTGGAGGCGGCTGCTCATGGACGGTTGGTCCCTGATGGCGATCTCGAAAGCTTGACTGCCCGGATGCATTTCAGCCGGGGTGGCCCGATGCAACCCTACGGGGATGAAGTAAGGACGGATTCAGAAACGAAACTCGGCTTGGAACAAGCCGTCCGCGAACGTGCCTATTTGCTGTGGGAAAAGGACGGCCGTCCAGAAGGGCAAGCGGAAGAATACTGGCATCGCGCTCTCGACCAGCATCTCCGTGAGCGCGCCTACGTGTTGTGGCAGCAAGAGGGAAGTCCGGAGGGGGGCGCCGATGAATACTGGCATCGGCTGCGCGAGTTCCAAGGTAGCTGACCCTGGTTCTGTTGCGGCTTGGCGGCGTCGCAAAGCCGCAACAGAACCCTTGCGAGCGCGTTGGACACTCACGGAATGACCTCGCAGCCTGGTAGGCTTCTGAGGCATCGCTGAGACCTCCAAGCGAGAGAAAACTGTCATCTGGCGGGGAGCGTGCTTACACCGGCTTCGCGCATGACTACCTCGTCTTGGAAGCTGGGGCTCAGCAACGGGCATTGCCAACTTGTTGGGCCGCGTGACGCGCGGAGCCGTGCGGCGATCCGTCGCGCGACATCACGCTGCCGCTTGGACGCGCGTCTCCTCCCGCCACAGCTGGAAGGCCTGGGCACGAGCATGCCGATACTCACCAGCGGCCATTAGATGTCGACGCGGACGGAAATGGCCGTAGATCACGGCGTGAGATGACAGGAAGCGCTGCGCCTGCGCCGGTGACTTAAAGCGCTGCATCTGCCGCTCTCGCCGACGCGTCGACCGGTGCGAGTTCTCAGCACGGTTGTTCAGATACCGGCTGGTCCGGTGCTTGACCTCGGGCATTACCTCGCGGTGCGCTACACCGTAGCTGCGGAGGCCATCGGTGACGAGGCGCCGCGGCTTGTACTTTAGGCCGACGAGCAGGCGCTTGAAGAAGCGCTTTGCAGCCGTAGCATTGCGGCGGCCCTGCACCAGGATGTCGAGCACGACGCCGTGCTGGTCGACCGCGCCCCAGAGATAGTGCAGCTCGCCGCTAATCTTCAGGAACACCTGACACTGTCGGCGAAATCAGGCGGCCGGCGCGCAGCGCAGCTTCCCGTCATCGCGGGCATAGTGTACGCGCCAGACGTCTCGCAAGGTCTGCACCATCCGCACATCGCTGACCGCGCCCGG
>NZ_JCACHU010000035.1:0-8877 GCF_059504005.1 Belnapia sp.
CGGCCTTATCCTACCCGAAGCGGCCCAAGCCGCCGACCGCTGCAACAAAGCGCCTTGGAGGCCCACTACCTCCGCCCAACGCTCTGCACGCTCAAGAGCCTCGTTCATCACGGCCGCCGGGTTGGCCAAAGGGGCGCCGATCAATGGTGCACCGCTGACCGGAAGCGCCTGGCCCCAGGTTGTTGTCGGACCTTCCGGTGTGATTGGCATGATGGTCTCCAAAGCGTGGTCCGAGCGCATTGGCCTCGGACGCCCAGGGCTAAGGGAACACGTCCTGTCAGGCAGCCTCGGCCTTGCCGGCCGAAGTTGGCGCAGTTGAGGTCCACGGTAGCGGCGGAAGAATGAGTGGTCGCACCGCATGCAGGTCAGTGGCGATCAGGGCACATCTCTCCCGCATCTCATTGGTTGGCGGCAGCAGGTCCGGCACCATGATCACGGTGGCGCCGGCCGCATAAGCGGCTCGTACGCCGTTGTAGGAATCCTCGAGCGCCAGGCAATGTTCTGAATACGTACCGATCTTCTGGGCCGCCTGCAAGAACAAGTCCGGATGCGGCTTGCCGCGAGCGACATCGTCGCGGGTTACGATCGCGTCGAACCGGCCCAGAATGCCAGTGCTGCGGAGATGGCGTTCCGCCTTGACCCGGCTCGAGGATGTCGCAACCGCCTTCGGTATCCCCAGCGCTTCAAGATGCGAGAGCAGGCAGCGCACGCCCGGCTTCAGCCGCAGTGCACCAGCCTCGATCATGGCATCCATGTGTCGGCTCACCGCTGCTAGGTAATCCTCGGCGGGAAACCCTGGGCCGAAGCGTTCCTGCACGAGAACACGGCAATGGTCGGCAGGAACCCCGATCATGGCATGGCGAAAGCTCTCCGGCGCCGAGATCCCCACCTCGACCGCGGCCTGCTCCAGGCCCTGCATGGCCAAGCTCTCGGTGTCTACCAGCAGGCCATCCATGTCGAAGAGCACGGCCTTGATGCGCAACGCTTCCACGTGAGCTGTATCCATATCCCGGGAGGTCATTTGTGCTCTCACCTGCAACCCTGCTTGGGATTGGCCAACAAGGCTTTTACGGTAGCGTGAGGCCCCATGTGCTGCAGATCGCCAACCGCCTGCGTCAGGCCGACCCGGAACGCTTCAAGCCGCGGCAGGTCGCGCCCGAACACGTCTTCCATCGCCAGCACCGAGGCGGTGAGGCGCCCCGCGTCGTTCCCCGCAGCTGCGCCCAATGCCTGCATGCGCCCAGTCAGCGGATCCTGAGTTTCCGCGGCATGACCGTGGCCGACACATCCCGATGCGCAGCAGATCCAGGCCGCAACGGCGAGCAGAGTACAGGGTGCCGAACGTCCGGCCTCCAGGTTCTCCTGCACCGAGGCAAGCAACCGTGCTTGCAGCTTCTCCGAGCCATTGCGGCCGACCCGGCTGAGTTGATGTGCGATGCCGGGATTGCGCCAGCGCCGCAGCAGCTGATGGGCATAGGCATCGATGTCGTGCCTGCTCGGCGGCTGCGGCGGGCGCTGCTCCGCCAACATAAAGCGCAGGGCATAGGCGGCGAAGACTGGGTCCTCCACAAACTCTGCGACGGTCTGCATCCCGGCCAGTGACCCGAGATAGGCGATTGCCATATGCGTGCCGTTGAGCAGCCGCAACTTGGAGGCTTCCCAGGGCGCCACATCCGGCACGAACTCCGCACCGGCTGCCTCCCAAGCAGGACGCGGGCCGTCAAAGTCCTCGATGACCCATTGGCGGAATGGCTCGGCGGAGACCGGCGCCGCGTCGAACACGCCAAGCGTCGCCGCAGCATCGGCCAGATCGGCCCCGGTCGTCGCTGGCGTGATGCGGTCCACCATCGAGCACGGGAACTGCACCGAACTGGCGATCCAGCCGGCGAGTTCGTCATCGAACAGCGCCGCATAATCGATCGCCGCCTGGCGCAGGATCCGGCCGTTCCCCGGCAGGTTGTCGCAGGACATCACGACGGGAGGGCGCCGGCCCGCCTTGTGGACTTCCGCCAGTCCGGCCACGAGAACACCCAGCGCGCTGCTGGGCAGAGATGCGTGCAGGTCCTTCTGAATATCAGGATGGTGAACGGCGAGCCGCTCGGTGGCCGGATCCAGGCAGTAGCCAGAGGAAGTCACCGTCAGCGTCACGAGGCGGATCGCCGGATCGGTGAAACGGGCCAAGAGGGCAGCCGGGTTCTCTTGCGCGAAGACGACCTCGCTGAGGGTGCCAATCACTGTAGCGCCGGCGCCGTGCGGGCCACGCTCAAGCACGGTGTAGAGCCCATCCTGCGGCTGCAGGGCATCCCGCATGGTGGGCCGCTGCAGGCTTGCGGAGATAATGCCCCACGCGAGCGGAATGGCGCCCGGTTTGGCTTCGATGGCCCGCTGAGTAAAGACGGCTTGGTGGGCACGATGGAAGGCCCCGCAGCCAAGATGCAGGATCCCGGGGCGGAGTGCGGCCACGTCGAAGCCTGGACGGCGTACCGTACGCGGCAGGCCTCGCAGCGTCGCCAGCGACAAGCGCGGCGATGCGTCGGCCCGCGAGCTTATGCCGGCGGGAGATTCGAGAGATGAGATTTTCAGAGAGGAGAGGTGGACCACTTGCGACAACCTTTCGGGTCTCCACGAAAAGGAGCCCCAATCAAGGCTGCGTTAAGCTTCTTTGGTGGGCCAGAGTTCCAAGCTGTTCCTGAGCGAATACTATAATTATGAGATGTTCGCTGACGTACATTGGGACAGATTGATACTTTTGTCGATCGTGTACTTCAGGTGAATGCAGGTATTCGGGGAGGAAACGTAGCGACGGGGGTTAGCCCGCCGCCAGGAGCGCAACCGCCTCCGCTGCGATCTCGGGCGGCACGATGTGGCCGTCCGGGTGACCGGCCTGGCCTCGAGGCGGTCTCCTGTGAGTGCTACGGTGTGACCCGGCGAGCCTATGACAGCTTGATCAGGCTACCCGCTGGGGCAAGCCGGCCGTACTGGCGTTAGCCGAAGGGGAGCGTCAGGTTTAAGAGAGTGATCGGCTCACGGCTCGCAGGGTGGTACAGCTCGGCACGGCCACGGATGGAACCTACCCCGAGGTCGGCAGCGTTGGTTGTGGACTGAGGCCGATAGCCCGACCCGGTTCAGCGGCCTGGAAGTTGAACCGCTGCGTCGGGGTAGGCGGCCGCAGCCAACGCGACCAAGGATCTCTGGACGGAGGCATCCCATGGACGTCGATCGGCGACTGGAGCAACTGTGCGAGCGTGTCACGCTCGTGGAGGGCGTTGGCAGCCTGAGACGTGGCGAGCTCTGCGTCATGTCCTTCGTGGCCCTGCTGGCGGGCGAGCACCATACGGATCATCCGGCGACCGCCTCCCCGCTGATCCGCAACCTTGCCATACCCATCAACGACGCCATGCCCCAAGAGGTACGTCAGCGTCTGAAGCCGTTCGCTGCGCGCATTGTTGGCACCAACGGCGGATGCGACCGGGCCCGGGCCGAAGTTCTGCGCCAGGCATTGGCAGGAGAGATCCTGCCCCGGATTCGTCGAGACTGGGGGGCGGGGCGGGTTTCCGAACGGTGCTGCGCGCCACTTGAGTTCCTCTTCGCCGGCGCTGCCGGATTTGCGGGCGCTGTCGGTGGGGATTTCGAGACGCGTGTTGCGCTGTCCCTGGCTGAGATCGAGCGCGGCATACCGCCAGGGTATGAGCCTTGCCTCGGCTCGGCCACAGGCGAACTCCTCGTACGGTGCATGCGCGAAGCCACCACACCGGAGCAGCGGAGCTGGTACTGGGACGAGGCGATCAGCTTGCTGGACCGCCTTTGTGACATTGCGGAGGAGCCCCGGAGGCAGACCATCCGGGATGACCGGATTGCTCGAGCCGAGGAGCGCCTTGGCAGCACGTGGCTAGACGGCTTCCGTTGGTTGATGCCTGCGACCTACAAGGTGCATGAACCGTTCTGAATCCTCGGAGTGTCCGGTGAAGGAAGCACCTGGCTTTTTCGGTTTGGAATTCTTCGCAGTGGCACACCGCACGGCGGCCACTGCGCCTGTCGCCAGGCAAGATGGAGGAGATGATGAACGACTTGATCGGGGATAGCTATTACGACTGGGTGTTTGTCGCCAGCACCGGTGATCAGTATGCGGGCTTCATGTACAATGACACCGGCGCGTACGCGCCGGGGCAGATCCTGCCCACTGCAAACGGTTACTATCAAATCGGCACCGAAAGCCCGTACGGCTTCGACCTCGGCCCATTCTACGGCATCGGCGAGGGAGCGGTGTACATCACCTCCTACTACGACACTGCGCAAGGATACCTGCAGACCGCCAACTATCCCTACTACTCGGCGCCGAGTTCCGTCTTCGGTCTGGGCTACGAGTACGACTACGCCTGGAACGGGGTGTTCTGGGACGACTTCGGCTATGCGGGATCCTATCAAGCCGGCTACTTCGGCTGAGGCTGCGGCGGCCGATTTGCCATCCAGCAGTCCGTCCGTGGCGCCCTGGGTGGAAACCCGCCTAAGCAATAGCAGGCGGTTCGGCGCGAGCCGGCTGAACCTGGCGGATTCCCGATGGAGACCTCAATGAGGAGATGGCGCCTTTTGCTGCTTCTCGGCCTCCTCGCTCTCGGCGGCTGCGTCGGCGGTCCGGTAGGATACCAGGGCGGCGCAGGGTACCTCGGCTATGACGACCCTGCTTACCTCGGTTACCGTGGCTACGGCTTAGGCTACTGGCGGCCATACCAGCACCATTGGCGTTACGGCAGGCCGCTTTCACCGCCGCCCGTCTTCGGGCTGGGGCGCCCTCCGCCTCCCCCACCGCCTGCTTTCAGGCTAGGTCCTCCGCCTCCTCCACCGCCTACCTTCAGGCCAAGCCCACCACCCCCACCACGACTTCGGTGACATGCTTTGGGTGTCTATGTCTGAAACGGTATGTATGCAGAAGCCAGCGTTGGCCCGGCACCTGGATGCCTCTCCGCCTCCTCACCTTTGATAAGTCGCCCATCCGCCAGCATTGCCCAAGCTTGTTATTATCGAGTGTCAGCAGCTCGTCCGCCGACCGGCTCGGCGGCATTCACCTGCCGGGCGGCCACGGCTGCCGCGCCGCTAGACCGTCTGTCCGCCGTCGACGACCATGGCATGCCCGGTGACGAAGGCGGCCCGATCTGAACAAAGCCAGAGGACGGCAGCGGCAATCTCCTCGGGCCTGCCCATCCGACCGATTGGCTCCTGCGCGATCACCCGCGCGCGGCCCTCGGCCGTACCTCCGCTAAAGCGGTCCATCATTGGGGTCTCGATGATACCCGGACAGATGGCATTGATGCGAATGTTCGACTTCGCGTAGTCAAGCGCCGCTGCCTTGCTAAGGCCGATGACGCCGAACTTGGCTGCACAATACGCCGTCTGGCCCGCGAAACCTTTCACCCCGGCGCCTGAAGACGTGTTCACGATGGCGCCGCCGCCTTGCTGCAGCATCAAGGTGATCTCGTACTTCATACACAAGAACACCCCCCGCAGGTCGATGGCAGCGATCCGGTCCCAGTCCTCGATTGTAAGTTCGGCCAAGGACCTGATGGGTTGCTCGACACCAGCGTTGTTGAAGGCGATGTCAAGCCGCCCGAAAGTCTCGATTACCTTGTCAAGCGCGGCCTTTACCTGCGTTTCTCGAGACACGTCGCAGTGGACTGCAAGGGCCCGTCCGCCGACCTGCTCGACCAGATGCGCTGTTTCTTGGTTGCTCGCCTCCGCGATATCGGCAACCACGACGCTGGCGCCCTCACCAGCCAAAGCGAGCGCTGCAGCACGGCCGATGCCGTTCGCCGCTCCGGTCACGAAGGCGACCTTGCCCGCGAGACTCCTATTCGGATCCATCGCCATCTGCTGCTCCCTTCAGTGCGAGTACTGGTCGTCGGTGACCTGTTCCAGCCAATCGACGGGGGAGCCGTTCAGCTTCTCCTGGATCGCAATATGGCTCATGGCCGTGCTGGCGGTGGCGCCGTGCCAGTGCTTTTCCCCCGGCGGGAACCAGACCACGTCGCCGGGCCGGATCTCCTCGACCGGGCCGCCCTCGCGCTGCACCCAGCCGCAGCCGGCGGTGACGACCAGGGTCTGGCCGAGCGGATGGATGTGCCAGGCGGTGCGGGCGCCGGGCTCGAAGGTGACCAGGGCGCCGGCGACCCGCGCCGGGTCGGGCGGGCTGAACAGCGGATCGATGCGGACGGTGCCGGTGAACCACTCGGTCGGCCCCTTGCCGGAGGGCTGGGAGCCTACGCGCTTGATATCCATCGCCTCTCTCCTTCGTCGGGATGCACCCGAGAGGTAGGGGCTGCGGCTGCGGGGGATTAGCCGGTAGAACTCGCATGGACCTTTAAGCAGGACTTCATGATGCCCCGGGCGGACCTCAACGACCTCCAGGCCTTCCGCGCGGTGGCGAGGGAGCGCAGCTTCACCCGGGCCGCGGCGCAGCTCGGGGTCTCCCCATCGGCGCTGAGCCAGGCCCTGCGCGGCCTCGAGGCGCGGCTCGGCCTTCGCCTGCTGGCCCGCACCACCCGCAGCGTCGCGCCGACCGAGGCGGGGGAACGCCTGCTTCGGAGCCTCGGCCCCGCCCTGGACCAGATCGATGCCAGCCTGGCCGCCATCGGCGCCTTGCGCGAACGGCCGTCCGGCACCATCCGCGTCACCGCCGGCGAGCACGCGGCCGACACCGTCCTCTGGCCCGCGCTTGAGCGGCTGCTGCCGGAGTATCCGGACATCACGGTCGAGGTCGACGTCGACAACACCCTGACCGACATCGTCGCCGGGCGCTACGACGCAGGCATCCGCCTCGGCGAGCAGGTGGGGAAGGATATGGTGGCGCTGCGCATCGGGCCGGAGCTGGGCATGGCGGTGGTCGGCTCGCCCGCCTATTTTGCCGGGCGGCCGCGGCCGAGGACGCCACAGGACCTCATCGGCCATCGCTGCATCAACCTGCGCCTGCCGACGCTGGGCGGCCTTTATGCCTGGGAGTTCGAGAAGGGCAGGCGGGTGCTGAATGTGCGGACCGAGGGGCCGCTTGTCTTCAACACCATCCCGCTGATGCTCAAGGCGGCCCTCGCCGGGTTCGGCCTGGCCTGCCTGTTCGAGGACCAGGTGCGGGCACCGCTCGCCGAGGGACGACTCATCCGCGTGCTGGCCGACTGGTGTCCGCCCTTTCCGGGATACCACCTCTACTACCCCAGCCGTCGCCAGCCCACGCCGGCCTTCACGGTGCTGGCCGAGGCCTTGCGCTACAGCGCATGACGGCGAAGGTCTGCTGAGTCGATAGTGGCCGAACGGCTTGATCGCCATGGTGTCCGCTTGACCCGTCACTGATCGAAGGCTGTCGTTCCGCTTTCAACCAAGCTCAGCCGTGCGGACAAAGGCGGGAGCGACGTTGAGGGTCAATCCGGCAGCAAAGCCATCCACCGAAGCCCGCATCACTTGCGATAAGGCGCACGCCGGGCAAGTCAGCAGATCAGCTCAAATACTTCTGCCGCAGTTGGTCCGACACCGGCATCTCCGTCGATATGGACACCGACAATCTGGACCGGTAGTACACAGGGCCCGACCCGACGGGTGGACTCATCAGTAAGGGATGATGCTCCCGGTAAACCGGTACCTTCGCGGCTGTGTTGCAGGGATTAGCGAGGCGAACGCAGGGTGCCCAGTGCTGTCTTGGTTCAGGTAATGCGGACGGAGATCGGGCGTCCCAATTCCAACATGCGGTTCAGCGCATGGACGGCAAGGTCCACCTCGGTCGCCCGACGCTGGTCAGCGTAGCAGTACAGTCCGTCACCGATAACCTGTTTGAACCTACCGATCGCGGCTTCGACGCGGGCTCGGATGATGTAGCCAGACGCCTTCTGCGAGGCCGCTAGTCCATGCTCGGTGATGAACTGCAGGTGGCGGTTCCGCTGCGTCGGCGCGCTCCCTGCAGTTCCACTCGGCACGGCCGTGGAGCGCGGCGGCACGATGACCGCCGCGTTCGGATGACGCTCGGCGACTGCGGCGGCAACGCCCTTTTGGTCATAGGCGCCATCGGCGATGAACGAGGCCACCGGTACCGCCACTTGGTCGAGCAAGGGGCCGACCTGGACGCCGTCATCGACGTCGTTGGTGGTCAGCGCCGCCGCGACAATCTGGCCAGTCTCGGCGTCCATGCCGATGTGCAGCTTCCACCAGGACCGGCGCGTTTTGGTGCTATGCTTCTCTAGCACTACCTGGGCACTCTTAGCGCCGTCCTGCGTTGTCTTTGAACCGGTTGGAGGGGGTTGGGTGTAACCGGGGCAAATTCCCGGGCCCAGCTGGCTGGTCAGGCCGGGGCGCCGGCGTGACGGACGAGGTTGGCGAGAGGCGGGACGGGCATGGCGCCTGGGACGCGCAGGCGGTCACCGAGGTAACGGTAGAACGAGACGCCGAGCTTGCGGCAGGTCTTCAGGAGGCCGAGCAGCACATCGCGGGCGGTCCGGCCATCCTCGCTCATGGTGCCACCCGAGACCTTGCGCTTGGTGACGCAGGCGCGGATGTCGTTCTCGGAGCCGTTGGTGTGTAGCGGTATCTCTGGTCGCTCCAGGACGCGCAGCAGTTCGGCCCTGCGCCGGTGCAGGCGGGCCAGCAGGCGGTCGAGCAGGACGTAGCCGGTGCGGCGGGTGAATATGTGGTCGAACCGCGCCCTGAGCGCGGTGGCCCGCCGGGGACAGGGTTCCTGCTGCCATGCCTTCAGGTCTGTATAGAACCACCAGATCAGAGTACGCGTCAGTTCGACAGCCCGGCGCTGTGCGTCGGTGGTCGGCAGCAGCTTGTGCACCAGCCGCTCGGCATGGACCCAGCTTGCGACAGGAAAAGTCCTGGGAAGGAGGAAGATGTAACCTGAAA
>NZ_JCACHU010000036.1:0-40378 GCF_059504005.1 Belnapia sp.
GCCGCCGTCATGGTGTCGAGGAGAACACCCTCGACCACCTCGTCGCGCGTCTCGAATATATTTCTGCCGCTCATGGTTTTGCCTGCTCTACGTCCCATCGTGCGCTGAGAGCCGGCGATGGGTTTCGCGCCGCTGGAACGTTCGACAGCTAGTCCCTTCGGTCGCTCCTCGACGAACCGACCCATCTCACGCCGCACAGCCTTCGGGCCGGCGTCAGTGTTCTGCAGCACCGTCGCGTCCGCGAGCGGGACGGCTTCCGCACGCTTGACCGTGTCCGGCTCGGTCCGGAGCACGGCTGATGCCTTGGGGGCCTCCATCGCCTCCGGGCTTAGGATCTCGCGGATCCGCTCCATCCCAGCCGAATAGTTTGCACCCAGCCGATCCAGGGCCGCAAACACCTCAAGCAAGGGCCGCCGCTCCACTGCGGCCGGGTCGGTGTCGTTTTCCCTTTCCAAGATTGATAGCAGTTGCGCCGCCAGCCCGCGTCTATCCTGCACAAGTGCTCGAAAGCGAGTAGGCACTGTGTGGACCACACCAAGTTCGCGCAGCCGTGACCTCACATCGTCCAGCGCCAGCCCCCCAATCACGGTCGGCGTGTAGCGCTCTGTCATGGGGGGATCGTCCTCCAACATCGCAAGGATTTTGTCCGACGGGCTTAAGATTGGTGTGGTCATTCCGCAGCCCTTTGACTGCCCTCACCCTCGGCTTCCAGGTAGGCGGCAACTAGGCGCTTTAAGCGCTTCTTAATGGCGTCTGTTTTGTGCTGCTCCAAATCCATCGCTCCGGCCAACTCCGATCCTTTGAGGCCTTGGAGGAGCATGAACTCCGCAACCCGGCCTGCTTCGGAATCCCGAGTATGGAGGTGCAGCAGCAGCCGGTCGCGCTCGGACTGCCACAGGACTTCGTCCTCAGGCGTGGGTTGGGAGTTCTGCAGCAAGACGACCGTTTCGTCGTCGGCCCGCGAGGTCGTTAGATTCTCGGCACTAGTTGCCCAATTGCTGATTTCGCTCGAAACTGCGCCCCAGAGGTTCTCGAAAGCGGATCTGTCCCAGTTCCATTGGCGTTCGCCGCCAAGAAATTTTTCTACCGCCGTTTGAACTGCGTCGTGGGCCGTACGGCCGCCAGGAATTGGCCCCTTGCGCTCGCCCCGCCAAACTTTGGGGCTCAGCCTGCCCAGCGCCGCCAGGAGCAGACGTGGGTACAGGTCATCCCAGGGGAACAACCTGAAATCGGGCAGGCCGCTAAGCTGTGGCGTCTCCTCGACCATGCAGGTCTCCCTTGCCCCGCCTCGCTCGGTGGTAGCGGGCATACCTTCTCATGCTGGCAAGGAAGGCCCAGGCGGACACCGAGGCCGAAAAAATCTCTAGCCTTGAGAGCCGGGCAGCTCCTCTGCCAGCACCGTGCCCGCATGCGGACGGGCTTAGGTGTCGCCATGTTAACGCCGCACTGATACGCTGATAATTCAAGGCAAACATCCGCATTCGGTAACAGCCCAGACACGGCAAATACCAACCATGCCGCTGACGCTCAGAATAGCTAGGAGTATGCGAGACTTGCTCTCGGCCAACTTCCATATCGCGCCTTAACCAACAACATCGCTACGCCGCTGCGGGTAACGCCAGTTATTCTTTTAAGGTCAGGTGACTCAGAAATTCCGGCATGCGGCGCTTGCCCAGGAAGGGCGTTCGGCCTCAGCGCAAGATCGAGCCCGGCCGGGCCGTTATCAACAGGCAGTGGCTCATCCACTCCGGCGCGGCTCCAAGCCTGGGCGGATCGTCGCTGAGTGACATGCCTTCGAACAAGCGGAGGCACTGCCGTGTCCGTTCTCGTCCTGGCCGCTTCCAGGCAGGCGCTTATCCACCCGTCTTTGCTGATCGCATCGGTATGACGTTGGACTCAGGTGGAATAGTAACGAGGCGGGCGATTTGAAGCGCGAGCTCGTTCTGTCCATAGGGCTTCGACAATCGGGCACGGCCTCCGAAGTCGGACTCCGCTAGGTCGGCATACCCTGTTACCAGGAGGACCGGCAGGCCGGGCCATTCCGCTTCGATGCGTTCCGCCAACTCAAGACCGGTCGCGCCCGGCATGGCAAAGTCCGTCACGACAAGGTCAAAGCTACCGCTTGAGGACAGGATATCGAAGGCCTGCGAGGCTGAGGCGGCCTCGACAACGGCATGCCCGAGGTCCTCGAGCATGTCGAGGGTACCAGCGCGGATGAGCGGGTCATCATCCACAAGGAGGATGCGGCAGGACTGTGCCGGCTTGGATGCGGCGGTCTCCACCGGTTCGGGGCGGTTGGAGCTCGTAACGTTGCTGCCGGACTCAGCGACCGGAATCCACAGCTCGATGACAGTCCCGAAGCCCAGGCGACTGACGATTCGCATGGCGCCACCCGACTGCGCGGCGAGTCCATGAACCATAGAGAGTCCAAGCCCTGTTCCCTTTCCTACCTCCTTGGTAGTGAAGAAGGGCTCGGTGGCACGCTTCACAGTGTCCTTGTCCATACCCGTGCCAGTGTCCGCGACCGAGACGCACACATAACCGCCGGGCGGAAGCTGGAGGCTTGAATCCGGTGCGGTTCCCTCCTGCGCCGCGATGGTCACCCGGCCACCCATCGGCATCGCATCCCTTGCGTTGACGGCGAGGTTAAGCAGCGCGAGCTCGAGCTGGTTCGGGTCGATCCGCAACGGGGGCAGCCCGGGCGGGAAGTCCAGGACCACCTCGACGGCCGGGCCGAGCGACTGCCTCAGCAGATCGGTCATGCCCTGAACCAGCCGCTCGGCCTCGACCGCCTGCGGCTTCAACTCCTGGCGCCGCGCGAAGGCCAGCATGCGCTTCGTCAGCGCAGCCCCACGCTCGGCACCCTGGATTGCCCCCTCGATAAGCCTGGTGGTCCGCGGGTCCGGGGTAAGCCGCTTCCGCAATAGGCTCAGGTTGCCGAGCACCGCCATCAGCAGGTTGTTGAAGTCGTGTGCGACGCCGCCGGTGACCTTGCCCAGGCTCTCCATTTTTTGCATCTCGTGCACCTGCGCCAGCGCCGCCTCGCGCTCGCGGGTGCGCTCTTCGACGCGGCGCTCCAGCTCGACATTGGCTTCGGCAAGCGTATCGGCGGCGCGGCGACGTTCCGTCACGTCGATGTCGGTGCCGACGATCCGGATCGGCCGGCCGGCGCGGTCCCGGATGACCTCGGCCCGGCAAGCCAGCCACCGCACGGTGCCGTCGGTGCCGACGATACGCAATTCAACCTGGTAGGGCCGCTCGCCACGGACCGCGGCCTGAATCTCGCTCCAGGCCGCGGCGCGGTCGTCGGGATGCACGATGCGCTGGAAGGTGGCCGAAGGCGGCTCCGCGACATCCTGTTTGACGCCCCAAGTCCGGTAGATATCGCCGATATGTACGATATCGTCCTTGAGCAGGTCCCAGTCCCAAATGCCGATGCCGCTCGTCTCCTGGGCGATGCGCAAGCGCTCCTCACTCGCGCGGAGGGCCGTCTCGGTCTTCTTGCGCTCCGTGATGTCGTGGGTGACGCCGCTGAACCGCACCGGGCGACCAGTGCAGTCCAGCGTCGGCGCGGCTCCGACGACGCACCAGCGGACGTCACCATTGGCCTGCACGATGCGGAACTCGGCGTCATAGGCGCAGCCGCCGCTAATGGCCTCCGCGACGATAGCCCGAAGCCTCTCGCGATCCTCTTGGTAGACGAAGGTCAGGATAGCCGAGCCCGTAGGCGCAAAACCGGCTGGGTCGGTGCCGAAAATGCGATGCTGCCCCTCGTCCCAGACCTGGGAATCGCTAGTGAGGTCCCATTCCCAGGATCCCATGTGGCCTGCGGCAAGGGCCAGGCTACGCCGCTGCTCGCTTTCCTGCAGACGTGCTGTCGAAGTCTCGAGCGCGGCCGTGCGCTCCGCCACCCGCCGCTCCAGCTCGATATTGAGCCGCTCAAGTTGCTGTGTCTTGCGGAAGAGGTCGACGAATAGCCGAACCTTGGCGCGCAGCAGGTCGGGGACTACCGGGACTGGCAGGTAGTCCACTGCGCCGACCTCGTAGCCACGCAGGCGGTCGAGGTCGGTCATATGTACGGCCGAGACGAAGATGATCGCCGTGCGCTCGAACCGCGGGTGGTTGCGGATCATGGTGGCCAGCTCAAACCCGTCGAGGTCTGGCATCACGACGTCAATTAGGATGACCGCCACCTCAGTCCTCAGGAGATGCTCGAACGCCTCCCGCGCCGAGGTGGCACGGATAAGGTTCTCCCCGAGTTCCTGCAGCACCACCTCGTAGCTAAGCAGCTTTGCCGGTTGATCGTCGACGAGGAGGATGTTGACTGCTTGTTCCTGGCGCATGTGCCGTGCCTCAGCGTCAGCGATGCAGCCACATCCGCAACGAGGATAGCAGCTGTTCGGTGTTGACGGGCTTGGCAAGGTAGTCCGAGGCACCGGCTTCAAGGCATTTTTCTCGGTCACCCTTCATGGCCTTGGCCGTCAACGCGATGATTGGCAAGCGGCGGTAGGTCGGGTTCGCACGAACCACCTGCATCGTCTCGTATCCGTCCATGCCAGGCATCATGATGTCCATCAGGACGATGGCGAGCTCCGGCGTCGATTCGATGAGGCCGATCGCATCGTTGCCGTTGGTTGCGGTCAGCACCCGCATGCCGCGCCGCTCCAGCACGGAGCTAAGGGCGAAGATGTTCCGGGCGTCGTCGTCTACCAGGAGCACAGTGCGACCGAGCAAGTCCTCGTCCGAGCTATGCAGCCGCTCGAGCATGCGCTGCTTCTCAGGCGGCAGGTCGGCCACCACGCGATGCAGGAAAAGCGCCGTCTCATCCAGCAGCCGCTCCGGCGACTCGACGCCCTTCACAACCACACTGCGCGCCATGCTGTGGAGGCGGGTATCCTCCTCCGCCGAAAGCTCCCGCCCGGTGAAAACGACTACTGGGATGTCCCGCAAGGTCTCGTCGTCACGGATCCGCTCCAGCACCTCGAAGCCCGACATGTCGGGCAGTCGCAGGTCGAGCACCACGCAATCGGCGGACCGCTCGCGTAGCTCGTCCAAGGCGCCGGCGCCGGTCTCGACTGGGACGATATCGATATCGTCGTGATCGAGCAGCTCTGTCACGCTCATGCGCTCGGCGGCATTGTCCTCGACCACCAACAAACGCTTCCGCCGCGGCCGGGAGAATTCTTGGATCCGCTCCAGCGCGGCCTCCAGCCCCTCGGTCGTCGTCGGTTTGGTGAGGAAGGAAAAGGCGCCCTGCGACAGGCCATGCTGCCGGTCTTCATCCAGCGTAACCATCTGCACCGGAATGTGACGCGTCTCGGGGTCCTGCTTGAGCTGACTCAGTACCGTCCAGCCAAGCATGTCGGGTAGGAAGACATCGAGGGAGATGGCAACGGGGCGGTGTTCCCGGGCGAGTGACAGCGCCTCTGCGCCGCGCGACGCAACCAGGACGCGGAAGCCGCGGTCCCGCGCTAGGTCGGCCACGACGCGCGCATAATGCGGGTCGTCCTCGACGATGAGCAGCACGCTGTCGCCTGGCGCGACCGAATTCCGGTCATCAGGCACCGCCTCCATCGGACGTTCTAGCAGCAAGCTCGAGGAGAGGCCGTTATGCGGGATAAACGAGGAGGCCGGGTTCGGCGGTACCAGGGCGGCAACCGGCGCCCCGGCATATTTCAGCGGCAGGTAGAGCGTAAAGACGCTTCCCGCCCCTGGCGTGCTGTGCAGCTGGATCTCGCCGCCGAGCAGGTTGGACAGCTCGCGGCTGATTGCGAGCCCAAGCCCGGTGCCGCCATACTTGCGGCTGGTGCTGGCATCCGCCTGCTGGAATGCCTCGAAGATGATGCGCTGCTTCTCGGCGGGGATACCGATCCCGGTGTCTGACACCTGAAAAGCGACCACTGCTGGCGCGTGGCGCAGCACCGGGTGATCCGGGCTCCAGCCCTCGGACGCCGAGGACACCATCAGGCTGACCTGGCCCTGAGCAGTAAACTTGAAGGCGTTCGACAGCAGGTTCTTCAGCACCTGCTGCAACCGCTTGGAGTCGGTGATGATGCTGCGGCCAAGCCTTGAATCAAACCTGACATCGAAGATCAGGCCGCGGCTTTCGGCCTCGTGGCGGAAGGGCCTCGCGACCATCTCGAGCAGGTTGCCGAAATAGATCTCCTCCGCATCCACTGAAACGGTGCCGGACTCGATCTTCGACAGGTCGAGGATATCGCTGATCAGATTCAGCAGATCGGTGCCCGCGCCATGGATGGTACGCGCGAATTCCACCTGCCGCACGGTCAGGTTGCCATCGGCATTCTCGGCCAGCTGCTGACCGAGGATAAGGATGCTGTTCAGCGGCGTTCGCAGCTCATGCGACATGTTGGCGAGAAATTCGGACTTGTATTTCGAGGTCAGCGCCAGCTCCGTCGCCTTCTCCTCCAGGGCGCGGCGTGCCTGCTCGATCTCCTGGTTCTTGCGCTCGACTTCGACGTTGCGCTCCGCCAACTGCTGCGCCTTCTGCTCCAACTGCTCGTTGGTCTGCTGCAGCTCGCGCTGTTGGGTCTGGAGCTCGCCGGCGAGCTGCTGAGACTGCACAAGGAGGCCTTCCGTCTGCATCGTCGCCTCGATGCTGTTCAGTACGATGCCAATGCTGGCGGTCAGCTGCTCGAGGAAGGATAACTGCAGATCAGTGAAAGCGCCGAGTGAGGCGAGCTCGATCACCGCCTTCACCTGACCCTCGAATAGTACGGGTAGTACGACAAGGCTGCGCGGCACCGCAGACAGCAGTCCCGAGGTGATCGGAACCGCGTCAACCGGGACGTCCGTGATGACCTTCCGCCGAGCATCGATTGCGCACTGCCCGACCAGCCCCTCGCCGATCTCAAGCCGCCGAGGATGGCCAGAGGTGCCGTCATCCGCATAGGCGGAGAGCAAGCTGAGCCCGGGCACCGCATCGGCTTCTATCTGGTAGATCACGCCCTGCTGCGCGGCTACTAGTGGCGCCAGCTCGGAGAGCAGCATGCGGCCGACGGTCGAGAGCTCCCGCTGGCCCTGTAGCATATTGGTGAAGCGGGCAAGGTTCGTCTTCAGCCAGTCCTGCTCAGTGTTCCTGTCGGTCGTCTGCCGCAGGTTCTCAATCATGGTGTTGATGTTGTCCTTCAGCTCCGCGACCTCGCCGCGGGCCTCCACCTGGATCGAGCGCGTCAGGTCGCCCTTGGTCACCGCCGTCGCCACCTCGGCGATGGCGCGCACCTGCGTCGTCAGGTTCGCCGCCAGCAGGTTGACGTTGCCGGTGAGGTCCTTCCAGGTGCCGGCAGCGCCTGGCACGTTCGCCTGGCCGCCGAGCCGTCCCTCGACGCCCACCTCGCGGGCGACGGTCGTCACCTGATCGGCGAAGGTCGCCAGCGTATTGGTCATGTTGTTGATGGTCTCGGCCAGCGCCGCAACCTCGCCCTTCGAGTTCACCGCGAGGTTCTGCTTCAGGTCGCCATCCGCCACGGCAGTGACGACCTTGACGATGCCACGCACCTGCTCAGTGAGGTTGGAGGCCATGACGTTGACGGTGTCGGTCAGGTCCTTCCAGGTGCCGGCCACGCCCGGCACCTGCGCCTGGCCGCCGAGCTTGCCCTCCGTGCCCACCTCACGCGCCACGCGCGTCACCTCGGAGGCGAAGCCGTTGAGCTGGTCGACCATCGTGTTGATGGTGTTCTTCAGCTCGAGGATCTCGCCGCGTACATCGACAGTGATCTTCCGGCTGAGGTCGCCGCGTGCGACGGCTGTCGTCACCTCGGCGATGTTGCGAACCTGTGTAGTCAGGTTGCCGGCCAGCAGGTTGACGTTATCGGTCAGGTCCTTCCAAGTGCCCGCGACGCCCGGCACCACTGCCTGGCCGCCGAGCCGGCCCTCGGTGCCGACCTCACGTGCAACGCGCGTCACCTCGCCTGCGAAAGAGCGCAGCTGCTCGACCATTGTGTTAATGGTCTCCTTCAGCTGCAGGATCTCGCCGCGAGTATCGACGGTGATCTTCTTCGACAGGTCGCCGTTGGCGATCGCGGTCGAGACCTCAGCGATGTTGCGGACCTGGCCGGTGAGGTTTGACGCCATAAAGTTGACGTTGTCGGTCAGGTCCTTCCAGGTACCAGCGACACCAGGCACCACGGCTTGGCCACCCAGCTTGCCCTCGGTGCCGACCTCGCGGGCCACGCGCGTCACCTCGCCCGCAAAGGCATTGAGCTGGTCGACCATCGTGTTGATAGTATTCTTAAGCTCGAGAATCTCGCCCTTCACATCGACGGTGATCTTACGCCCGAGATCACCGCGCGCCACCGCCGTCGTCACCTCGGCGATGTTGCGCACCTGTCCGGTCAGGTTGCCAGCCATGGAGTTGACGTTGTCGGTTAAGTCCTTCCAGGTGCCCGCAACGCCCGGCACATTCGCCTGCCCGCCGAGTCGCCCCTCAGTCCCGACCTCGCGCGCCACGCGCGTCACCTCGCCGGCGAAGCGGTTGAGCTGGTCTACCATGGTGTTCAGCGTCTCCTTCAACTGAAGGATCTCACCACGGACATCGACGGTAATCTTGCGCGACAGGTCACCGTTGGCGATCGCGGTCGCCACCTCGGCGATGTTGCGCACCTGCCCGGTCAGGTTCGACGCCATGGAGTTGACGCTCTCGGTCAGATCCTTCCAGGTGCCAGCTACGCCTGGCACCTGTGCCTGCCCGCCGAGTCGTCCGTCGGTGCCGACCTCGCGCGCCACGCGCGTCACCTCGCCGGCGAAGGCGTTCAGCTGGTCAACCATCGTGTTGATGGTCTCCTTCAGCTGCAGGATCTCGCCGCTGACGTTGACCGTGATCTTCTTCGACAGGTCGCCGCGCGCGACCGCCGTCGCCACCTCGGCAATGTTGCGGACTTGGCCGGTCAGGTTCGACGCCATGGAGTTGACGCTGTCGGTGAGATCCTTCCAGGTGCCGGCCACGCCCTTCACTTGGGCCTGGCCGCCCAGCTTGCCCTCGGTGCCGACCTCGCGCGCGACGCGCGTCACCTCGGAGGCGAAGGCGTTCAGCTGGTCGACCGTGGTGTTGATCGTCTCCTTCAGCTGCAGGATCTCGCCGCGGACGTCGACGGTGATCTTTTTTGACAGGTCGCCATTGGCGATCGCGGTCGAGACCTCAGCGATGTTCCGTACCTGCGCGGTGAGGTTCGACGCCATGGAGTTGACGCTCTCGGTCAGGTCTTTCCAGGTGCCGGCTACGCCGAGCACATTGGCCTGGCCGCCGAGCCGCCCATCGGTGCCGACCTCGCGCGCCACGCGCGTCACCTCGCCGGCGAAGGCGTTCAGCTGGTCGACCATGGTGTTCATGGTCTCCTTCAGCTGTAGGATCTCGCCGCTGACATTGACGGTGATCTTGCGCGACAAGTCGCCGCCCGCGATGGCAGTAGCCACCTCGGCGATGTTGCGCACCTGGGCTGTCAAGTTACCCGCCATCGAGTTGACGCTGTCGGTGAGGTCCTTCCAGGTTCCCGCCACGCCCGGCACCTGCGCCTGGCCGCCGAGGCGCCCGTCGGTGCCCACCTCGCGTGCGACGCGCGTGACCTCCGAGGCAAAGCCATTCAGCTGGTCCACCATCGTGTTGATGGTGTCCTTCAGCTCTAGGATCTCGCCCCGCACATCAACGGTGATCTTGCGGCTGAGGTCGCCGCGCGCGACGGCGGTAGTTACCTGCGCGATGTTGCGGACCTGGGCGGTCAGGTTGCCGCACATGGCATTCACCGAATCGGTGAGATCCTTCCAGGTTCCCGCAACGCCGGGAACCAACGCCTGGCCGCCGAGCTTGCCCTCGGTGCCGACCTCGCGGGCCACTCGCGTCACCTCTGATGCGAAGGAGCGCAGCTGGTCGACCATGGTGTTGATCGCCTCCTTGAGCTGGAGGATCTCACCACGGACATCGACCGTGATCTTCTTTGACAAGTCGCCGTTGGCAACCGCGATTGTGACATCGGCGATGTTCCGAACCTGCGCGGTGAGGTTCGACGCCATGGAGTTGACGCTCTCGGTCAGGTCCTTCCAGACGCCGGTGACCTCGCGGATCTGCGCCTGCCCGCCAAGCTTACCGTCCGTGCCCACCTCACGCGCGACACGGGTCACCTCGGAGGTGAAGACACTCAACTGCTTGATCATCGTGTTCACGATGGTAGCCGAGCGGAGAAATTCGCCCTGCAACGGCCGGCCGGCCACATCGAGCTGGACGGTCTGCAGCAGGTCGCCCTTGGCGACCGCGGCCACCGCCTGCGTCACCGCCGTGGTCGGCCAGAGCAGGTCGTCGATCAAGGTATTGACTGAGGCTTCCATCTCGCCCCAGGCGCCATCAGCCAGGCCGAAGCGGACGCGCTTGCTTGTCCGGCCCTCGCGCCCGACGACATGGCCAACCTGCTCGAGTTGCTGCGCCATCCGCTGGTTGCCAGCTATGATTTCGTTGAAAGTGTCGGAGATCTTACCCACTAGCCCAACCTGATTGCCGGGCAGGCGAACGGAGAAGTCTCCGGCACGGACCGCCTGGAGGGCCTCAAGCAGCGAAGTCAGCTCGCCGGAGTACTGCATGCCGTCTCCGTCGATGACGGCTGCCGCCATGGGATGAAGCCCCGCATCGGAGAGGATTGCGCCTTCAGATGACATCGCTGAAATCTTCGAAGTAGGATTGCGAGGGAGTACATGGGCGCAAGCCCAGGAGGGCGGCATGGCGATGCGACATTGGTGGTGCGTTTCCCTACAAATTCGTCCGCGAGGCCGTTCGCACTTAGGGTGAAGTCAGTAACGCCACCACGGTCTCCGTTAGGGCCCGACGTCCGACCGTCGTGGCGTCGATTGGTTTCCGGAAAGCGGATAGTTGCGGCCACATAATGTACCGGTGACCTTACCCTATCGTTGCCAAAATCGACCGCGAAAAAGGTAGGGCAGCAGCTGCAATGACAGCGGTGTGATCAGGAAATAAACCGCAGGTAAGGCATTCTGCAACCAGCTTTGAGGTCAGGTAGTTTGGGCACTTGGCTGACTTGAGATCCTGCCTCGAGCTCGGATCTGCTTCCCGGTCAGTTCGGCGAAGAAGCGCTCGACCTGATTGATCCAGGACGCGCCTGTGGGTGTGAAGTGGACGTGCCAGCGCGGCCGCTGGGCGAGCCAGTCACGGACCGGCTTGGTTTTGTGGGTGGCGTAGTCGTCCATCACTAGGTGGACATCGAGGTCGGCGGCCACGGCAGCTTCGACCTGATGCAGGAACCTGCGGAACTCGCTGGAGCGGTGCTTTGGGTAGCAGCGCCCGATGACGGCGCCAGTGGCGATGTCGAGGGCGGCGAACAGCGAGGTGGTGCCGTGCCGCGTGTCGTCATGGGTGCGTCGCACGGCCTGGCCAGGGCGCATCGGCAGCAGCGGCTGGGTGCGGTCGAGCGCCTGGCTCTGCGACTTCTCATCCACGCAGAGCACCAGCGTGCGCTCGGGTGGGCTCCTATAGAGCCCGATGATGTCGCGGACCTTCTCGACCAACAATGGATCGGTGGAAAGCTTGAAGGTCTCGCTCCGGTGCGGCTGCAGGCCGAAGGCGCGCTAGATGCGGTGGATGGTCGACGGCGCATAGCCAACCGCCCGGGCCATCGAGCGGAGCGACCAGTGGGTCGCGCCGGGCGGTGTTGTCTCCAGGGTCAGGCGGATCGTCTCGGCAATCGCCTCATCGCCGATCTTGCGCGGCGTGCCGGGCCTTGGCTCATCAAGCAGTCCATCGAGGCGGGAGCGGCGAAGCGGCGCCGCCACTTGGAGACCGTGTTCGCGTCTGCTCCGACCTCGGTGCAGATCGCCTTGTTCTCCAAACCGGCCGCCGCGGCGAGCACGAACCGGGCCCGCCGTGCCATCGCCTGGCCCGTCTTGTGAGCCCGCGCCAGCGACTCCAACTCCCGCCGCTCCGGCGCCGCTAGTTCGATGGCCACCGCCGCCTTGCCCATCGCCAGCCCCTACGACCACCATCAAAATCGTAGGGACTTCGCGATCAGGACATTAGCCGGCGGGCGGCGGCAGCGCCTCCCACTCGCTGCCCAGCGCCTTGTAGACGGCGATGAGGTGGGTCGAGACCAGCGCCGCGCTCTCGGCCAGGGCAAGCTGCGCGTTGAGCCGCGTTCGCTCCGCATCCAGCACCTCGAGGAAGATGCCGAGCCCGGCGGTGAAGCGCTGCCGCGCCAGCGCCGCCGCCGACTGCGCCGCCCGTGCCTGCCGCTGCAGCGCCGCCCGGTGCCCCTGGTCGCCGTAATAGGCGGCGAGCGCATTCTCCACCTCATGCAGCGTGTCGAGCACGGTGCGCCGCCAGGCGACGGCCGCCGTCTGCTGCCGCGCCTCCTCCAGCTGCATCTGCGCGCACAGCCGCCCGCCCTCGAAGAGCGGGATCACCAGCGAGGGCCCGATCGAGAAGAAGCGCCTCGCCGCGGTGAAGAGGTTCACGGTATTGCCCGATTGCAGCCCGATCTGCCCGGTGATGCGGAGCGTCGGGTAGAGCTCCGCCGTGGCGACGCCGATGCGCGCCGTCTGCGCGGCGAGCGCTGCCTCCGCCGCCGTGATGTCCGGCCGGCGGCGGATGGTGTCCATCGGCAGGCCGACGGCCACAACCTCCGGCACCGGCGGCTGCGGCGCCCGCGCCTCGAGCCGCTCGCGGAACGCCCCCGGCTCCTGCCCGAGCAGCCTGGCGAGGCGGTTCGTCGCCTGCGTCACCTCCGCGTCGAGCTGCGGCAGCATTGCCTTCGTACCCGCCAGCTGCGCTTCAGCATTGGCGACGTCGACCCCGGTGGCGAAGCCCGACCCGGCGCGGGAGCGGGTCGGCGCCAGGGTGTCACGCTGCAGCCCCGTGCTCTGCCGCGCCACCTCGCGCCGCGCTTGCAGGCTGCGGAGCTCGAGATGGGACGAAGAGGAAGGGCAGCGCCACCACCTGCAGGATGCGCATGGTCGAGACATCCCAGAAGGACATCCCGAGCGTGAGGCGCGTCGCATAGGCCAGGGCGAAGCCCGACCAGATCATGGCGCAGAGGATGACCCAGCGCGGCTGCACCGGCCCCACGAGGCTGCCCGCGATCGGCAGGATGAAGACGGTGGCGAGGCCGCCGACCGCGAGCGTCAGGCCCGCCGTCGTCGCATCGTAGCCCATCAGCTCCTGCGTCAGCTGCGGCAGGAGCTGCGTCGTGCTGAACAGGCTGAAGGCGACGAGGACCATGATGAGGCTGGCGGCGAGGAAGGAACGGCGCCCGAACAGCCGCACATCCACTGCCGGCTGCTGCTGCCGCCGCTCCCCCGGAATCAGCAGCGCGAAGCCGAGGACGCAGGCAACGGTCAGCCAGGTGACCAGCGGCGACCAGAAGCCGTCGTCGATCACCGCCCGGTCGAGCACCACCTGCAGGCTGCTGAGCGCGAGGGCGGCGAGGCCGAAGCTCACCCAGTCAATGCCCCCGCCCTCGGCGCGGAAGCTGCGCTGGTCCTCGCGCACCGCCTCCGGCTCCTGCACGAAGACGGAAACGAGGAAGATCGAGAGCATGCCAACCGGCACGTTGATCAGGAAGATCCAGTGCCAGGAATAGCTGTCGGTGATCCAGCCGCCGAGCGCCAGGCCGATCGCCGGCGCCGTCACCACCGTCAGCCCGTAGAGGGCGAAGGCTTGTCCGCGCTTCTCCGGTGGGAAGGTGTCGGCCAGGATCGACTGCTCCGCCGCCGCCAGCCCGCCGCCGATGCCCTGCAAGGCGCGGAACAGCAGCAGCATCGGCAGGTTGGGCGAGAGCGCGCAGCCGAGCGAGGCAATGGTGAACAGCGCGACGCAGCCCATGTAGAAGCGCTTGCGCCCGAGGATCGTGGCAAGATAGCCGGAGACGGGCAGCACGATGGCATTCGTCACCAGGTAGATCGTCAGGATCCAGGTGCTCTCGTCCTGGCTGGCGCCGACGCCGCCCGCCATGTGCCGGAGCGCGACATTGGCGATGGTGGTGTCCAGCACCTCCATGAAGGTCGCCAGCGAGACGATGGTGGCGATCAGCCAGGGCGACCGGTCTCCCGCCGCGGAGCGGGGCAGCGCGGCGCTCACTCCTCCCTCACCCGGACGCTCGGCACGACCGACAGGCCGGGCGAAAGCGGCATGCCGCGCGCCCGGGCGTCCTCGATGCGCAGCTTCACCGGCACGCGCTGCGTCACCTTCACATAGCTGCCCGTGGCATTCTGCGCCGGCAGGACGGGGAAGCGCGCGCCGGTGCCGCGCTGGATGCTGTCGACGCGCCCGTCCAGCATCGGGTTCGGATAGGCATCGACCTTGATCTCGACGGGCTGGCCGGGCCGGATCTCGCTGAGCTGCGTCTCCTTGAAATTGGCCGTCACCCAGACCTCCGGCTCGACGATGGCGAGGAGCGCCTAGACGGCCGTCACCATGTTGCCGACCTCGACGCTGCGGTTGGTGACGCGCCCCGCCACCGGGGCCATGATGTTGGCGTAGGAGCGCTGCAGCTCGGCATTGCGGACGGAGGCCCCCGCCTCGCGCCGCGCCGCCTCGGCCGCCTGGCGCTGCGCCTCGGCGGACTGCACCTGGGCGCGCGCCGCGGCGGCGGCCTGGCGCATCGCCTCCAGCCGGGCGCGGGCGCCGCGGCTCGCCGCCTCGGCGTCGTCGCGCTGCTGCCGCGTCACCGCGCGCGGGTCAACGCTGCGGAAGCGGCGGAAGCTGGTCTCGGCATTCTCGAGGTCGGCCTCGGTGACGATGACATTCGCATCCGCCTGGCCGACCGAGGCCTGGCGCTGCGCCACATCCGCCGCAGCCTGCGCGACCTGGGCGATGGCGCTGTTGAGCCGCGCCCGCGCCGTCTCCAGCGCCACGTCGAGGTCGCGCGGGTCGATCTCCGCCAGCAGTTGCCCGGCCTCGACGCGCTGGTTGTTGTCCACCAGCAGCCGCGCGATGCGGCCGCCGACCTGCGGGGCCAAGCGCGTCACATGCGCCTCGATGAAGGCGTCGTCGGTCGATTCCCATTGCCGCGCTTGCCACCAGTACCAGCCGCCACCGGCCAGGAGCAGCAGCGCAGCCAGCGCGCTGCCGCGGATGAGCAGCCAGCGCGGCATCCGGCGGCCGGACTTTTTCGGCGGGTCCTCAGGTGGATCGCGCCGGCTTTCCTGCGGGCCCGCCTCGCGCTCGCGCGGCCGCGGCTCCTCCGACCGGGCGCGGCCGCGCCGCTCGCGTCCGCTGCCCTCGATGTGGTGCAAGTCATCCATGCGCTCGGCGCCCGCTCATCCCGCATTGCAGCCCGAGAGAACGCTTCAAGTTGCAACGCAACAAGAGTAGGCGGGCGCGGCCCTCAGCGCGCCGCAGCCAGCCTCGCGACCGTATCCGCAAGCTGTCCGAGCGCCGCGCTCATCGCCGCGACGAGCGCCGGAATCCCCTCGCCGGCGAGCGGCACCTCGATGCGTTGCACCCGCGCCGCCCGCGTCGCCCCGCCCGGCGGCCGCAGGGCGAACTGACCGAGCAGCACCACCTGCGGCCCCGGCCCCGCCTCGAAGCGCTGGACCTCGGCCTCGAGGATGAGGCCCGCCTCGCCGCGCACAGCCCCCGTCTCGGTCAGCACCGTGCTGCCGGGAAGGCGCTGCATCAGGTCCTCCGCCAGCACCCGCGTCACCATGTCGCCGAAGGGTTCCGCCCAGCGCGCGCCGAGCGCCTGCAGCCGCGACTCCGCCAGGGCCCGCATGATCTGCGAGCGGTCCAGATAGGCCGGCACGCCGACCCGCCGCAGCTCGATCGACACCGGCGCCCCGGGCCGCGGCGCACCGGGCACCGCGACCAGCCGGTAGAGCTCCGGCTCGGGCGAGGCGCAGCCCGCCAGCGCCAACCCGGCCAGCAGGGCCCGGCGGGACGTCATGGGCTGCCTCCACGGTCGGTGCGGCCACGAATCAGCGCCTCTGGCTGCCGGTCGAGCAGGTCGGCAAGCTGCCGGACGGAGCGTGCCGCGTCGCTCGCCTGGCCGAGCACCCGGGCGACTTGGCGGTTGATCTCGCTCTGCGCGCCATAGCCGCGCTCGATCGAGGCCATGGCGCTGGACGCCCGCCCTACCGCCTGGTCGAGGCTGCTGGCAATCCCCGGCAACCGCCGCAGCAGCGGCGCCAGCCCCTCATCCGCCCGGCGCAGCAGTCCCTGCGCCTGCTCCAGCACGCCGGCCAGCCCCTGCACCGCCCCGCGCAGCTCCGGGCTCCCGGTCAGCGCGTTCACCGAGCCGAGGATGCCGTTCAGGTTGCGCCCGATCTCGTCGAAGGGGATCTGCTGCAGCTTCTCGGCCAGTCCGCTAGCGCTCGAGAGCACGCTGTCCGCCCCCATGGTCGGCATGACGATCTCCTCGCCTTGGAGCAGCACCTCTCCCGGCGGCGCGTCGGGGAAGAAGTCGAAGGCGATCACCACTTGGCCCGTCACGTAGCTCACCGTCTGCAGCCGCCCGCGCAGCCCGTTGGCGACCATGCGGCGGGCGAAGGCGACGACATCGTCCTGCGTCCGCCCCGCCCGGCCCGAGGGGTAGGAGATGCGGTCCGGCTCGATGGCGATGTGCACCGGCACGCGGAAGGTATCCGTCGTCTGGTCGTATTCGAGCGTGCGGTCGAGCACGCTGCCGATCCTGAGACCGCGCATCTCGACCGGCGTCCCCGGCTCGATTCCACGGACGGATTCGCTGAAGTAGAGCATGAAGACCAGCCGGTCCTTGGTGGTGGCGGAGACCGCGGCATCGAGGTCGTCATAGAGCTCGAAGCGCGTCGCATCCGGCGCCGGGGGCTGGTCGCGCAGCGAGGGCGGCGTGTCGAAGGCGACGCCGCCCGACAGCAATGCCCTGAGGCTCTCCAGCTCCACCTTCACCCCCGCGCCGCCGAAGCCGATGCTGACGCCCGAGATGTTCCAGAAGCGCGAGCCCTCGCGCAAATAGCCGTCGAAGGGCGCGCGGATGAAGGCGCGGACGCTGACATTGCCGTCGAGCCCGGGCGTGTCGATGTCGAGGATCTCGCCTACCGTCACGTCGCGGAAGAAGACCGGCGAGCCGCGGTCGAGCGAGCCGACCCGGCGCGCCAGCAGGGTGAAGACGCGCCCCGGCTCGTCCGAGCGCACGCCGGGCGGGTTCTCGAGCCCGGTGAATTCCTGCTGGGTACTGCCCTCCCCGCCCGGGTCGAATTCGATATAGGCGCCGGAGACGATGGTCTCGAGGCCGGAGACGTTGCCCGCCGTCAGCCGGGGCCGCACCACCCAGAAGCGCGCCGCCTCGGTCAGCCGGTCCTCCACCGTCCGCGTCATGCGGATGCGCACCTGCACCTGCTGCAGGTCGCCCGAGAGCTCGATGCGCTCCACCGTGCCGACCTGCACCGCCTTGTAGCGCACCTGGGTCTGCCCCGCCGTCAGCCCCGCCGCATCGCGGAAGGTGACGGTGATGAGCGGCCCGCGCTCGGAATAGGTCCGCCAGCCGAGGAAGCCGGCGATCAGGATCGCGGCCAGCGGCACCAGCCAGATCGGCGAGACCCTGCGGTGGCGGCGCCGGCGCTCCGCCTCGGCCGCGCCGTCATGCGCCCCGCTCATGCCTTGCGCTCCGCCGCCGCGTCCCACATCAGCCGCGGGTCGAAGGCCTCCGCCGCCAGGATGGTCAGCACCACGACGCCGGCGAAGCAGACGACACCGAGGCCCGCCTCGATCGAGGCGACGCTGCCGAAGCGCACCAGCGCGATGAGCACCGAGACGACGAAGACATCGATCATCGACCAGCGCCCGATCGCCTCGACGACGCGGTAGAGCCGCGTCTTGCCGACCAGCCCGGTCTCGGAGCGGCGATGGATGCCGAGCAGCATGATGACGAGGCCGATCAGCTTCAGCAGCGGCACCGCGACGCTGGCGAGGAAGACGACGAGGGCCAGCGGCCAGAACCCGGACTCGACGAACTCCCAGGCCCCGCCGAGGATGGTGTGCGGGCCGCCCCGGCCGAAGGTGACGATGTCCATCACGGGATAGGCATTGGCCGGGATGTAGAGCACCACGGCGGCGAGGATGAGTGCCCAGCTTCGCGCCACGCTGTTCGGCTTGCGCGCATGCAGCGGCGCGTCGCAGCGGAGGCACCCGTCGCCGGGCCGCGCCGGCGCCACCAGCCGGCAACAGTCGCAGCCGATCAGCGCCCCGCCCTCGGGAGCCGGGCGGCCGGGCGCCGCGGCCGCACCGCGCGCCTCCAGCGCCTCCCAGACCCGGTCGGCGTCGAGCCGCGCCTGCAGCGCCACCTGGGCGAGGGCCAGCGCCGCCAGCCCATAGGCCGCCGGCCCGATCTCCACCTGCGCCAGGGCGGCGAGCCGCGTGTAGGAGACGAGCACACCGAAGAGGAAGACCTCCAGCATCGCCCACTGGCCGAGCCGCTCATGCCAGCGGAAGGGCCTGTAGAGCCAGGGCGGCGCTTCCTTCAGCCGAAGGCCGAGGAGCACCGTCAGCAGCAGCAGCAGCCGCATCAGAGGCACCGCGACCAGCGTCAGCAGTACCAGCACCGAGAGGATGCCATAGCCATCCTGCAGGAAGGCGAAGGCCCCCGTCTCGACACGGCTGAAGCGCAGCTGCCCGAGCAGCTGCAGCCCGAGAAAGGGCATCGTCATCGTCACCGCATAGAGCACCAGCCCGGCAATGCAGAGGGCGAGCGGCACCTCCAGCGAGGGCGCCGCATGCCGCCGCAGCACCGTCTCGCAGCGCGGGCAGCGTGCCTCCTCCCGGCGGAAGAGCGGGCCGATCCGCACCATGTGGCCGCACCCCCCGCATTCGCGGAGGCTCCGGGGCGTCGGTTCGGCGGCGTGTCCCCCGGTGATGCGTGCCCGATTCAAGGGTCGGCCCGCCTCGGGGCGGGGATGGGCCTGGTTCGGGGTCGGAGGCGCATGGTCGGCAGCCTGGGCAGGAGGATCGGCAGGCGAACGGTTCGGCTTCGCAGGAGTTGCGACGATGCCGCGGCTTGAACCTTTTGGTTACCATATGCGGCCGGACGTCACTAGGACAGGTCGTGCAGCGCGCGGCCGAGCGGTGGGCCGAGCCGGAACTCCGTGAAGCGCACCTCGAGCCCGGCCCGCTCCGGCGTGCAGCACATCGGCCCGACGAGATAGGAGGCCGCCGGGGGAAAGGGCGCGAGCCGCACCAGCACCCAGCGCCGGCCATCCGCCGAGGCCTGCAGCCGCAGCACCCCCGCCGCCACGGTAAGGCGCAGGCGGAGGTCGCCTGCGTCGCCGGCGTAGGGCCCCGTCGCCCAGTCGGACTGGCCCAGGGTCAGCACGCTGCCCAGCATGGCCTGCCCGTCGGAGAACTCGATCCCCGCCTTCAGCCAATGCCGCTCGTCGAGCCGCAGCATGATCCCCGCCTGGTCGTAGAGCGCCCGATATTCGGCCCGCACGCGAAGCTCGGCGGTGAAGTCCCCCGTGGCGGGAAGGCCGAGGAAGTGGCCGCTGTCCCGGGTGAAGCCGTAATGCGTCTCCCGCCAGAAATCCGTCCCATGATCGGTGGCGACGCGGAGGCCATCCGCCTCGAACCCCCATTCAGCCGGCTCGTTCAGCCAGGTGCCGCGCTCCAACATGGGACCTCCCCTTGCCGCTCGTCCCGGCGATGGGGATAGTCGCCCCCTCGCTCAGGATCATCATCACGATGGATACGCACCAGCCCGCCTCCTCCCTCACCCATGCGGAGCGCCTGGACCGGCTGGCGGCGCTCGCGGTGCGCGTCGGCCTCAACCTCGCCCCGGGGCAGGAGCTGGTGATGACCGCCCCGGCCGAGGCCCTGCCGCTCGCCCGCCGCATCACCGAGCTGGCCTACAAGGCCGGCGCCTCGCTCGTCACCTGCCTGCTCGGCGACGACGAGATGGCCCTCGCCCGCTACCGCCACGCCCCGGACGAGGCCTTCGACGTCGCCCCCGGCTGGCTCTTCGAGGGCATGGCCTCCGCCTTCCGCAACGGCGCTGCCCGCCTGGCGATCGTCGGCGACAACCCCTCCCTCCTCGCCGCCGAGGACCCGGCCAAGGTGGCGCGGGCCAACCGCGCCCGCTCCATCGCCTATCGCCCGGCGCTGGAACTGATCACCGCGACGGCGATCAACTGGACCCTGGTGGCGAGCGCGACGCCGGCCTGGGCCACCACCGTCTTCCCCGACCTGCCGGAGGAGGCTGCCCTTGCCCGCCTCTGGGACGCGATCTTCGCCGCTTCCCGCGCCGACGCGCCGGACCCCGTCGCCGCCTGGTCCGAGCACAATGCGAGGCTGATGGCCAAGCGCCGCATCCTGAACGAGCGCCGCTACGCCGCGCTCCGCTTCCGCGGCCCGGGGACCGACCTCAAGGTCGGCCTCGCCGACGGCCATGCCTGGATGGGCGGCCTCTCGACCGCGAAGAACGGCATCACCGGCAACCCGAACATCCCGACCGAGGAGGTCTTTACCACCCCGCACCGGGCGATGACAGAGGGCGTGGTCGCCGCCACCAAGCCGCTCTCCTACCAGGGCACGCTGATCCAGGAGATCCGCGTCCGCTTCGAGGCCGGCCGCATCACCAAGGCGCATGCGAGCACCGGCCAGGCCGTGCTCGAGCGCATGATCGGCACGGACGAGGGCGCCCGCATGCTTGGCGAGGTGGCCCTCGTCCCCAACTCCAACCCCATCTCGCAGAGCGGGCTGCTCTTCTACAACACCCTCTTCGACGAGAATGCCGCGAGCCACATCGCCCTCGGCCAGGCCTATTCGAAGTGCTTCACCGACCAGAACCTCGACAAGGCGGCGCTGGAAGCGGCCGGGGCGAACAGCAGCCTGATCCATGTCGACTGGATGATCGGCTCGGCCGAGACCAATGTGGACGGCATCGATGCTGCCGGAAATGCGGAGCCGCTGATGCGCGGGGGCGAATGGGTCAATCCAGGCTGAGCCCCAGCCCCTTGATCAGCGGCCAATAGATCGCCCGCTCCGCCGCGATCATCGCCCGCTGCTCCTCCGGCCCGCCCACCAGCGGGTCGAGGCCGATCTCCCGCATCCGCGCCTGCACCGCCGGCTCGGCGATGCTGGCGGCGAGGTCGCGGGAGAGCCGCGCGGCGACGTCGTCCGGCGTCCGCCCCGGCGCCGTCAGCCCCTGCCACGCATAGGCCTCGAAGCCCGCCAGCCCATAGGCCTCCCGCGCCGTCGGCAGGTCCGGCAGCCCCGGGAGCCGCGCCGCGGAGAGCAGCGCCAGCGGCTGCACCTTGCGACTGCGGATCACCTCCGCCCCCGCCGCCATGTCGAGCACCGCCGCCTCCACCGTGCCGTTCATCAGGTCGGTCATCGCCGGCGCCAGGCCGCGATAGGGCACGTGGTTCAGCCTGATCCCGAGGTCCCGCGCCAGCCGCTCCATCGCCAGGTGATGCGGCGAGCCGATCCCCGGCGAGGCATAGTCGATCGTCCGGGCCTTCGCCGCCGCGACGAAGGCGTCGGGCGTCGCCGGCCCGCCCTCCGTCTTCGTGCAGAGCACCAGGTGGAAGCGCGCCATCAGCCCGAGCGGCCTGAGCCCGCTATCCGCATCGAAGGGCAGCCGCTTGTAGAGCGCCGGGTTGAAGACCAGCGTCTCGTTCCCTGCGGTGAAGACGGTGGTGCCGTCCGGCGGGGCATTGGCCGCGGCCTCGGCGGCGATGTTGGTCGCCGCCCCCGGCCGGTTCTCGATGACCACCGGCACGCCGAGCCGCGCCCCCATGCTCTGCCCGACCAGCCGCGCCAGCACATCCGTCCCGCCCCCGGGCGGGTAGCCGACCAGCCAGCGCACCGGCCGGTCGGGGAAGGCGGCGGGCGCCGGGGCGGCCATGGTGACAAGGCCGGCCGATAGCGCGGCACGGCGGGTGATCTCGGTCATGCGTTTCCCCTCAGGCGCGGAACCCCGGCTCCGCCTCGTCCATCCAGCGCAGCATGGCGGCGAAGAGCAGCGCGTTCTGCTCGCCATGCCGCGCCGTCGCATCGAACTGCGCCGCGGCGCGCCGCGCAACCTCCACCGGCGGCGTGCGGATCGGCCGCCCGCCGGCCAGCGCCGCCACCTGCACCTCGCAGGCCCGCTGCAGGTGGTACAGCTCGGCGAAGGCATCGGCGACGCTCGGCCCGCAGGTCAGCAGCCCGTGGTTCCGGAGGATCATCGCATTGCAGCTGCCGAGGCTCTCCGCCAGCCGGGCGCATTCCTCCCGCTCCAGCGTGATCCCCTCGAACTCATGATAGGCGAGCCGGTCGGTGTAGAAGACGGCGGGGAAGGAGATCGGCAGCAGCCCCTCCTCCTGGCAGGCGACGGCAAGGCCCGCAGTCGTGTGGGTGTGCATCACGCAATGCGCATCGGCACGCGCCACGTGCACTGAGCGATGCACGATGAACCCCGCCGGATTAACCCCATGGGCGGAGCCGTCCAGCACCCGCCCCTCGGTATCGATCCGCACTAGGTTGGAGGCCGTCACCTCCCGGTACATCAGCCCGAAGGGGTTGATGAGGAACTGGTCCCCGGTGCCCGGCACCCGCAGCGTGATGTGGTTGTAGATCATCTCGTGCCAGCCGAGCCGGCCGAACAGCCGGTAGCAGGCGGCCAGCTCCACCCGCGCCGCCCATTCGGCGGCATCGATGCCGGCGGGCGCGCGGTCGGTCAGGGCATCGGGGCTCATGGTCGTTCTCCCTCGGCATGGGGCTTCAGGCAGGCCCAGGCGGTCGCATGCACCGGCACGTCGATCCCGTGCCGCGCCGCCAGCCGGGCCACCTCGCCCGAGAGCCAGGCTACCTCCAGCCGGCGGCCGGCGGCGAGGTCATGGTACATCGAGGCATACATCCCGGGCGGGAAGGAGCACAGCAGCGCCAGCGCCTCCGCCTCATCCGCGGCGCCGATGGCGACGCCTTCGGCCCGCGCCACCTGCCCGACCTCGGCGATCGCCCGCGCCGCCAGCGCCAGCAGGTCGGGGTCTTGGTAGACGATGCCGGCCGGCGCACGGGCCAGCGCGGTCAGCGCCGCATTGGTGGCGAGTGCGAGGAATTTCCGCCACAGCGCCCGGCGGATGTCGGGCTCGACCCGCAGCTCCATCCCCGCCGCCGCCATGGCCGCGACCAGCCGCGCCTCGATGCCCTCCGGCAGCGGCGCCGCAACCACCGCAGACATGGCCGAGGTATAGCGGATGCAGCCCGGCCGCTCGACCACCGCCGAGACGAAGGCGAGCCCGGCCACCACCCGCACCTCTCCGGGCAGGGCGGCCAGCACCGGCGCTGCGCCGCCGATGCCGTTCTGTAGGGTGACGATCGTCACACCCCGCGCCGCCACCGGCGCCAGGTCGGCCGCCGCGCCCGCGACGTCATAGGTCTTCACCGCGAGGAAGCAGACCTCCGGCACCCAGGGCAGCTCCGCCGCGCTGGCGAGGGCGAGCGGGCGCTCCAGCACCGCCGCGCCGCGCGGCCCGGCGATTCGCAGCCCGCCCTCCCGCATCGCCGCGAGCTGCCGCCCGCGCCCGACGAAGGCGACCTCCGACCCGGCCAGCGCCAGCCGCGCGCCGATCAGCCCGCCAACCGCGCCAGCGCCCTGCACCAGGACCCGGATCACCGGACCCGCACCGGCAGCGCGAGGAAGCCCCGGAACCGCGCCCGTCCGCCCCGCACCGGCTCCCCCGCCGGCGCATAGTCCGGGAAGCGGCGGAGGAAGGCATCGATGGCGATCCGCCCCTCCACCCGCGCGAGCGTCATCCCCGCGCACATATGCGGCCCGCCGGCGAAGGCGAGGTGCCGGTTCGGCTGCCGCCCCACATCCAGCCGGTCAGGATGCTCGAACCGCGCCGGGTCCCGGTTCGCCGCGCCGATGCAGAGGTTGATCAGCGTCCCCGCCGCCACCGCGACGCCGCCGATCTCCGTCTCGGCGACCGACCGCCGGTTGCCGAGCTGGTTCGAGCTCTCGTAGCGCAGGAATTCCTCGACGGCGGTCGTGATGAGCCCCGGCTCCGCCAGCAGCCGCGCCCGCTCCCTGGGGAAGCGCATCAGCAGCTCCAGCCCGTTGCCGATGAGGTTGGTCGTCGTCTCGTGTCCGGCATTCAGCAGGAAGATACAGTTGTGCAGCAGCTCCGGTTCGGTCAGCCGCTCGCCATCCGCCTCGCCCTCAATCAACCGTGTCAGCACATCCGTCGCGGCATCCCCCGGCCGCGCCCGCCGCCGCGCGACCAGGCCGCGCAGGTAGTCGAGGAACTCGCTGACCGCGGCATTCCCCCGCGCGGCCGCCTCCGCCGTCACCACCGGCTCCAGCGCGCCGAGGATGGCGAGCGACCAGCCCCGCAGCGGCCCCCGCTCCTCGACCGGCACGCCGAGCAGGTTGCCGATCACCTCGATCGGGATGGCGGCGGCGAAATCCTCGATGACATCGGCCTCGCCCCGCTCGGCGATGGCGTCCAGCAGCCGCCCGACCAGCGCCTGCAGCCCCGGCTCCAACGCGGCGATCGCCCGCGGCATCAGCGCGCCCGCGATCAGCCGCCTGACGCGCGTGTGCAGCGGCGGGTCGTTGAAGACGAGGCTCGTCGTGTGGTGCTCGTAGAGCGGGCTCGCCCCGTATTTCGGCCGGAACTCCTCATGCTTGTCGGAGGAGAAGGTCTTCGTATCCCGGTAGATCCGGTCGAGATCCCCCCAGCGCGTAAGGAAGAGCGAGCCATCCGCCAGCCGCTTCACCGGCTGGTGCTCCCGCAGCGCCCGGTAGACCGGGAAGGGGTCGGCATAGAAGCCAGGGGCGAGGCGGCTGAGATCGAATCTCTCCGCCAGGACAGGATCGGCGAACATGCGCGAGCCTAGTGCCGATCCGGCCCGACTGTCTGTAGTCATGGCCTGAGCGGTGGCGGCTGCCGTCACCAGGTGTTAGGGGGTCGGGGCGGCGGTCGGGAGGGGCCATGGGGCTTCGTGCCGGCAGACGGCCGCTTCCGCACGGGTGCCGGGGACGACGCTCCCGGCGGCCCGGCACGGCCCCTCCGGTCCGTCGTCACTGGCGGCCGGGGTCGGCGGGGCAGAGCCTGTAGCTGCAGGCGTCGCCTTCGCCCCGAACCTGTCGACCCATTCCTGCTTCATGCCCGCCATGCCAGGTCGGAGAAGTCAGCCAGGGAGGGCGGTCTCCGTCGCGGGCCAATGTTGCGGGATGGTTCGCAGGTTTCCTGCACTCTCGTTGGACTGGGCGGCATGTCCGGCAAGCCCCGCCGCGCTGTTCCCGGCAGGCCGGGCGGTGACGCTGCGGCCGTTGGCAACCTCTGATGCGCCGGGATTTCATTGGCCTCGCGCCGAAGACCTCAAGGATCGGCAGCGGCAGCGCCTCGACACCCATCTCTCACCGGGAGCGGGGATGGCCCGATCGAGATTCAGGCCGACCCGTCAGCGAAAATGCCGATGCTGGCAAGGTTGAGGTAGGCCTCGACCGCACTGGCCAATGGAACCTCGCCGCCGAAGAGTAGCGGCGCATAGAGCGGGCCATACAGAAGCGACAACGCAGTCTCCGGCTCGACATGAGGGCGCAGCTCACCCTCCGCCTTTGCGCGGTTCATTCGCTGGAACCCCCACTGGCGTCGCGGCTCAAGCCATTTCTCGCCGAGCGCACGCGCCAGCTCCGGGTCGTTACGTGCGCCACCGAGCATGGCCGCCAGCGCCCGTCCCCGCTCGCCGCGCAGCAACGCCGCGAGCTCAAGGATCTGCGCCCGGAAGTCGCCCTTGGCGGAGCCGGTTGCCGGGAACCCCAACTCGGCTTCGGTCGCATGGAAGAAGGCGTCCACCGCCAGCTCGGCCCGCGAGCGCCACCACCGATAGATCGTGGTCTTGCCGGTGCCTGCCGCCTTGGCGACCGCCTCCATGGCAAGGGCGTCGTAGCCCCGCTCAACGAGGTGGCGGAAGGTTGCATCCAGGATCGCTCCGCGTGAGGTTTCGCTACGCGGACGTCCCGTAACCCTTGACTTAGCCATATCGTCAGCCATACGATACGTTATTGTCTCGAATTGCGGATTTCAATCATGAGGGTGTCGATGGCCGTCGTCCCGCACATGCGTGATCTCGCTGTCGCCGATATGGGGGGGTGCCCGGCATCCGCGGAGGTCCCGGCCTCGACCGACCCGACGTCGAGGATGGAATTCAAGTAAAGGCGGCGAGCGGCGCGGTGTCCGGTGTTCGGGCCGAAGCACGGGTGAGTGGAATGAGGGCTGCCCAGGTTCATGCGACCGTGCAACGCCTTGCCGTCGCGGCCGTTCGGCGGAAGCGGATGGGATGGACTCGCGCCTCAGCGCCGCCGCCTCCGACGGCCGGCAGGAGCCTTGGGGCGCCTTTCCTGGCCCGCACTGCGGGAGGCCGGGCAACGCCGGCGGCAACCGCGTCGACTGCCCCATTGCGGTCGCCACGGAGGGCGGAGCGTGAACGCACCAGGCACGGTTCTCGTGACGGGCGGCGGCTCGGGCATCGGCGCCGGGCTCGCGGCTGCGTTCCATGCCCACGGCGCACAGGTGGTCATAGCGGGCCGGACGCACGAACGGGTGGCAGCGATGGCGGCCCGCCATCCCGGCATGGCCGCCGAGGTGGTTGACGTCGCCGATCCTGGCCAAGTGTCGGTTATGGCCCAACGGATCGGCGAGCGTTTTCCCGCGCTCGACACCGTCATCAACAATGCCGGCATCCAGACCCTGTTCGACTTCGCCGGTGACGAGCCGCTCGACCCCGATGCGCTCGGGGCGGAGGTCGACGTCAACCTCAAGGGCCTGATCTACGTTGCCAACGCGTTCCTGCCCCTGCTGAGGCGGCAGCCTCGCGCCAGGCTGGTGAATATCGGGTCGATTCTCGGCTACGTGCCAATCGCGGCAGCGCCGGTCTATTGGGCGACCAAGGCGGCCGTGCACAGCTTCACCATCTCGCTGCGGCGCCAGCTCCGTCACTCCTCCGTCCGGATCGTGGAGATCATCCCGCCGGTGGTCGAGATGGAGCTGCACCGCCACCAGATGCGCAAGCCGCCCCGCGCGATGAAGCTCGACGCCTTCGTGGCGGCCGCCATGGCCGGGCTCGATGCCGGCAAGGATGAGATCTCGATCGGGCTCGCTAGCGCGCTCCGCACCGGGAGCCGGGTCGCGCCGGGCCAGTTCCTCGACATCGTCAACAAGCGGCGGGATTGAGCAGGCGACGCCGGCGACATGATCGAGACCGAGCGGCTCGAGACGGTCGTGGTCACGACCGTGGAGGCGCTGCGCGCATGGCGTCGGACGAACGACGTCCGGGAGAAGACGGCAGTTTCATGGGTCGCCTCACGGTGCTCGACGAGCCGCTGTGCTTGGGTTGGGCCGATGGCCTTGCCCGCAAGCACGACGCCGACCGCACCCCGTAGCTCGTCGCGCCGCCAACAGGCTTGGGCGTAAAGCTGCAATGACCGTACCACTCGGCTGAGGGCGGAGGGCCGAGTACAGGAGCCCGGCCGTGCGGCCGTCGCCGGCCTCGGGAGGTAGCTCGGGCTTCGGGAGCCTGTGCCCAGGTGGATGCGCTTCCTGGCTGGACGTGAGCCGGCGCGGCGCAGCGGCTCATCCGCCTTACTCGCGAAGCAGCCTCGCCGCACCTCCACGGCTGGCTGCCGAGGACCCGCTGCGGATGGCAGGGCCATGGGAAGGACGGATCGCGGCGGCGTTTCGGGGATTCTTCACTCCCACTCGATCGTCCCCGGCGGCTTCGAAGTGATGTCGTAGGTCACCCGGTTGATGCCGCGTACCTCGTTGACGATGCGGCTCGCCGTGCGCGTCAGGAAGCCCATGTCGAAGGGATAGACATCGGCCGTCATGCCATCCGTGCTGGTGACGGCGCGGAGCGCGCAGACGCTCTCGTAGGTGCGCCCGTCGCCCATGACGCCGACGCTCTTCACCGGCAGCAGCACGGCAAAGGCCTGCCAGATGGCGTCGTAGAGGCCGGCGAGGCGAATTTCCTCGAGGAAGATGGTGTCGGCCTGGCGGAGGATGTCGGCGCGCTCCCGCGTCACTTCGCCGGGGATGCGAATGGCGAGCCCTGGTCCCGGAAAGGGGTGGCGGCCGATGATCGCCTCCGGCATCCCTAGCTCGCGGCCGAGGGCGCGGACCTCGTCCTTGAACAGCTCGCGCAGCGGCTCGACGAGCTTCATGCGCATATGCGCGGGCAAGCCGCCGACATTGTGGTGGCTTTTGATGGTGACGGAGGGGCCGCCGGTCGCCGAGACGCTCTCGATCACGTCCGGGTAGAGCGTGCCCTGGGCGAGGAAGTCGGCGCCGCCGATCTTCTGCTGCTCCTCCTCGAAGACCTCGATGAAGAGCCGGCCGATGATCTTCCGCTTCCCCTCCGGGTCGGTCACGCCGGCGAGCTGGGCGAGGAAGAGGTCCGAGGCGTCGCGGTGGACGAGCTTGATGTTGAAGCGGTCGCGGAAGGTGCTGACCACCTGCTCCGACTCGCCGGCCCGCATCAGCCCGTGGTCGACATAGATGCAGGTGAGCTGGTCGCCGATCGCCTCGTGCAGCAGCACCGCGGCGACGCTGGAGTCGACGCCGCCGGAGAGGCCGCAGATCACCCTCCCCTCCCCCACCTGGGCGCGGATGCGGGCGATTGCCTCGGCGCGGAAGGCGCCCATGGTCCAGTCGCCGTGGCAGCCGCAGACGAGGTTGGTGAAGTTGCGCAGCAAGGCCGCGCCATGCGGGGTGTGGACCACCTCCGGGTGGAACATGGTGCCGTAGAAGTGGCGCGCATCGTCGGCGATGAGGGCGAAGGGCGCGCCCTCGGTGGCGGCGACGGCGCGGAAGCCCTCCGGCAGGCGGGTGATGCGGTCGCCATGGCTCATCCAGACCTGCTCGCGCGAGCCCTTGGCCCAGACGCCCTGGGTGATGGCGCATTCGGCCGTCACCTCGATGAAGGCGCGGCCGAATTCGCGGTGGTGGGCGCCCTCGACCTGGCCGCCGAGCTGGTGCGCCATGGCCTGCTGCCCGTAGCAGATGCCGAGCACCGGCAGGCCGATCTCGAAGACCCCCTCAGGGGCGCGGGGGCTCTCGCCCTCCGTCACGCTGGCGGGGCCGCCGGAGAGGATGATGCCGCGCGGGTCGAACTCCCGGATCCGCTCCGCGGTCGCGGTGAAGGGCCAGATCTCGCAATAGACGCCGGCCTCCCGCAAGCGGCGCGCGATGAGCTGCGTCACCTGGCTGCCGAAATCGAGGATGAGGATGCGGTCGTGCCGGGCCGCGGCGGCGAGGGGCTCGTTCATGGCGCCTCACAGCACAGGGCGGTGCCAAGAGCAAGCGGTGGTTACGCCTCGGAGGCAGGGGCGGTCGCCAGCAGCAAGGCCTCGATCGGATCCCAGGTGAAGGCGTGCTGCTCAAGGCCCCGGCCGGCGAAGCGGATATGCTCACGCGCCACCAGCCGCCCGCCGAGTCGCTGGTAGAACCACCGCGTCGGGTTGTCCTTCAGGACCCAGAGCATGGCGGAGCGGCACCCGATCGCCGCCAGATGCGCCGCCATGGCGCGCACCAGCCGCCGGCCGACGCCGCGGTCACGGTAATCGTCGAGCAGGTAGAGCGTCTCGATCTCGCCCTCGCCGATCTGCGGCCGGCGCGAGCGGCCGCCGGAGACGAAGCCGATGATGGTGCCGCCGTCCGCCGCCTCCTGCCCCGCCGGGGCATCCGGCCCCTTGGCGACGGCGACGAAGACGGCATGGCCATGGCGGCGGTCGCCGATGGCGGCCTCGTAGCCGACGGCGTGGCGGAGGGCGGAAAGGCCGGCGAGATAGCCCTCCGGCAGCACGCCGGCATAGGCGGTGCGCCAAGTGGCGACGTGGACGGCGCCGATGGCGGCGGCGTCGGCAGGCCGGGCGCGGCGAATGCAGATCATGGGGCGCGCTTCCTTCCCCCTGGAAAGGCCCGGAGCCGACCCCCTGTCGGCTTACCCCTCGGGCTGGCGTTGCAGTATGGCGGCGAAGAAGCCGTCGGTGCCGTGCCGCGCGGGCGAGGTCACGAGATAGGGGCCTTCGGCCGGCGGGGCCCCGGTGCCGCCCGCCTCGGCCCAGGCATCGGCCAGGGGAAAAGGGGCGAAATCGGGGTGGCGGCCGAGGAAGGCTTCTATCTGCGCCTCATCCTCCTCGGGCAGCAGCGAGCATGTAGCGTAGACCAGACGCCCGCCGGGCCGCACCAGATCTGCGGCCCTACCGAGAATTTCCGCCTGTTTTATACACAATTCCGCGAGAGCGGTTGAATCGGTACGCAAGCGCGCATCCGGGTTGCGGCGCCATGTGCCGGTGCCGGTACAAGGCGCATCCACCAGGACGCGGTCGAACTGCCCGGCACGGCGCTTGGCCCAGCGGTCACCGGGGGCGAGCAGGTGTCGCTCCACATTGTCGGCGCCGGCCCGGCGGAGGCGCTTCACCGCCCCTTCGAGCCGCGGGGCGGACACGTCGCAGGCGGTGATGCGGCCGCGGTTCCGCATGGCGCCGGCCAGGGCCAGGGTCTTGCCGGCGGCGCCGGCGCAGAGGTCGACGACGCGCATGCCCGGCCGGGCATCGGTCAGCAGGGCGATGAGCTGGCTGCCCTCGTCCTGCACCTCGATGAGGCCCTCGGTGAAGGCGCGCGTCTGGGTGACCGGGCGGCGCTGCGGCAGGCGGAGGCCCCAGGGGGAGAAGGGCGTCAGCTCGGTCTCGATGCCCTCGGCAGCAAGCGCCGCGGCCGCCTCCTCGCGCGTGGTCTTCAGCAGGTTGGCGCGGAGGTCGAGGGGGGCCTCCCTCTCCATGGCGGCGGCCTCCTCGGGGAGACGTTCGCCGAAGCGGGCGCGGAAGCCGGGCAGGACCCAGTCGGGCAGGTCGAGGCGGATGGCCTCCGGCATCTCCGGATGGATGACGCCCCCGGCACCGCCGCGGCCGGCGTCGAGTTGGCGCAGCAGCCGCTCCTCCAGCGTGGAGAGCGGCTCCGCCGCATACTGACCGCCGGGGAAGGAGGCGAGGACCTGCGCCAGGTCGAGCCCCTGGTCCAGCAGCAGCGCCGCCGCGACCAGCATCCGGGCAGTCGGGCGGCAGCGGATGCGGCCCAGCCACCAGTCGAGGCGAAGGCGCTGACGGACGACGCTCCAGGCCAGCTCGTTGACCGCGCGGCGGTCGCCGCCGCCGATATAGCGGCGGGCGCGGAAAAAATCGTTGGCCGTGGCGTCGGCCGGGCGCCGGGGCTGGGCCTCCAGCGCGTCCAGCAGGTCGATGGCGGCGGCGAGGCGTGCGGCCGGCGTCACGCGAGCGCAGCCGGCAGAGCGGCGAGGCCGGGCAGGATCGTCGCCGTCTCGTCCAGCCAGTACTCCACCGGCGCGCTGGCCCGGTTCACCCAGAAGACGCGGAAGCCGAAGCGCATCGCCCCATAGGCATCCCAGGCATTGGAGGAGACGAAGGCGATCTCGTGCGGCTGGCAGGCGAATCGGGCGGTGGCAAGGGCGTAGACCCTGGGGTCCGGCTTGAAGCAGCGCAGGGGATGGACGGACAGCACCTCGTCCAGCAGGGAGCCGAGGCCGCCCGCGGCGACCGCGGCGTCCAGCATCTCCGGCGAGCCGTTGGAGAGGATGGCGGTGGCGAGCCCCCTGCCCCGCAGCGCCGCCAGCATGGGCGCCGCGTCGGGATAGGCGCCGAGCTCGCGATAGGCCTCGAGCAAGTCGGCACGGAGGCCGGCATCGGCGATGCCGTACGCCGCCAGCGCATGGCCGAGGGCGCGGCAGGTCAGCGACCAGAAGGGCTCGTAGGCGCCGGTGGCGGAAAGCATCCAGCTCCATTCGAGCTGCTTCGCGCGCCAGAGGGCGGAGACGGGGGCGGCGGCCTCGCCGAGGCGGCCGGCATGGCGGGCGACGGCGGCATGGACGTCGAGCAGCGTGCCATAGGCATCGAAGACGGCGGCCCGGAGGCGGAGGGGCGGGGCGGAATGGGACATGGATGGTGGCAGCCTAGACCCTCTGGCCGCCGGCGGCCACGCCGCGCAGACTGCCCGGCCGGCAAGGGGAGGAAACAGTCATGCGGAACCCGATGGAGCTCACCGGGCGGACGGTGGTCGTCACTGGCGCCGGCCAGGGCATCGGCCGGGCCATTGCCGAGCTGGTGCTCGAGCTCGGCGGCAACGCCGTGCTGGTGGAGCGGAACGGCGAGACGCTGGCGGCGACGGCCGCGGCGCTGCCGGCCGAGCGGATCCTCGCCGTGCAGGGGAATGTTGCCGAGGAGGGATTCGGCGAGGATTGCGTCGCCCAGGCCGTGGGGCGGTTCGGGGCTGTGCATGGGCTGGTCAACAACGCCGGCATCACCCGGCCGGCAATGATCGAGAAGATGACCTACCAGCAGTGGCAGGCGGTGATCGATGTGAACCTGACCGGCTGCTATCTGATGCTGCAGGCGGTCGGGCGGCACATGTGCGGCCGCGCGCGGGAGGCGATGCCGGAGCCGGGCGGCACGACGGGCGCCATCGTCAACATCTCCTCAACGGCGGGGAAGCGCGGCAGCATCGGCCAGGTCAACTACTCCGCGGCCAAGGCGGGGCTGTTCGGGATGACGATGACGGCGGCGCGGGAATGGGCGCGCTACGGCGTGCGGTGCAACTCCGTCGGCTTCGGCACAGTGGAGACGCCGATGACGGAAGTGATCCGCAGCGACCGCTTCCGCGAGCAGACGCTCTCGCGCATCCCGCTCGGCCGCGTGGCGCAGCCGGCGGAGGTGGCGCCGCTGATCTGCTTCCTGCTCTCCGACGCCGCCAGCTATATCAGCGGCGAGAACATGACGGTCTCGGGCGGCAGCCACATGCAGCCCTGAGCGGGCGGCTCAGCCCTCGAGACGGTAGTTCGGCGCCTCACGCGTGATGGCCACGTCATGGACGTGGCTCTCGCGCAGACCGGCGCCGGTGATGCGGCGGAAGCGGGCATTGCTCTGCATCTCGCCAATCGTCGCGTTGCCGGTATAGCCCATGGCCGCCTTGAGGCCGCCGACCAGCTGGTGAATCACCGTGCCGACCGGCCCCTTGTAGCCGACCCGGCCCTCGACGCCCTCGGGGACGAGCTTCAGGCTGTCCTGCACGTCCTGCTGGAAGTAGCGGTCGGCCGAGCCGCGTGCCATCGCGCCGAGCGAGCCCATGCCGCGATAGGATTTGTAAGACCGGCCCTGGTAGAGGAAGACCTCGCCCGGCGCCTCGTCCGTGCCGGCGAAGAGGCTGCCCATCATCACGCAGTCGGCGCCGGCGGCGACAGCCTTGGCGATGTCGCCCGAGGTGCGGATGCCGCCATCGGCAATGGCGGGCACCCCCCGCTCCCTCGCGGCCGCGGCGCATTCCATCACCGCGGTGAGCTGCGGCACGCCGACGCCGGCGACGACGCGCGTGGTGCAGATGGAGCCTGGGCCGATGCCGATCTTCACCGCATCGGCGCCGGCCTGGATCAGCGCCTCGACGCCCTCCGGCGTCGCCACGTTGCCGGCGACGACCTGGACGGTGTTGGAGAGGCGCTTGATGCGCTCGATCGCGGCCAGCACGCCGCCGGAATGACCATGGGCGGTGTCGACGACGACGACATCGACCTCGGCGGCGATCAGCGCCTCGACGCGGCGGAAACCATCCTCGCCCACGCCCGTGGCGGCCGCGGTACGGAGGCGGCCGAGCGCGTCCTTCACCGCATTCGGGTTGGCCTGGGCCTTGTCCATATCCTTGACGGTGATGAGACCGACGCAGCGGCCGGCCTCGTCGACCACCAGCAGCTTCTCGATGCGATGGCGGTGCAGCAGCGCGCGGGCCTGCTCGGGCGAGATGTCGCCATTGGCGATCACCAGGTTGTCCCGCGTCATCAGCTCATAGACGCGGGTGCCCGGGTCGGTGGCGAAGCGCACGTCGCGGTTGGTGATGATGCCGACGAGGCGGCCGGCGCCCTCGCCGCCCTTGCCGCGCTCCACCACGGGGATGCCGCTGATGCGGTACTGCTCCTGCAGGGCGCGGACATCGGCCAGCGTCTGGTCGGGATGGATGGTGACCGGGTTCACCACCATGCCGCTCTCGAATTTCTTCACCCGGCGGACCTGGGCGGCCTGTTCCTCGGTCGTCATGTTCTTGTGGATGACGCCGATGCCGCCAGCCTGGGCCATGGCGATGGCCATGGGCGCCTCGGTCACGGTGTCCATCGCCGCGGCGACGAGGGGGATGTTGAGGGCGATCTCCCGCGTCAGCCGGGTGCGGGTGTCGGTCTGGTTCGGCAGGACGGTGGAATAGGCCGGGACCAGCAGGACGTCGTCGAAGGCATAGGCCTCGGCGATGGTGATCGGGGAGCGCGGCTGGCTGCGGGAGGAGCCGGCATCGGGCAAGGACTCGGGGGCCATAGGGGGACCTTTCGCGCGTGAGCGACGCGGGGGCGGGCGATCCGCTACCTTGGCGGCCCCCTTTACCCCCAGGCGGACCCCTGCGTCCAGCGCCGGTGCGGGCGGGAGCGTTGCACTCCGGTGATATCGGCTCCGCGTGCTAGGGAGTGCCTCCGTCCATCGGCAGGGCATGGTTCATGGCAAGGGCCGGCACCGCCTCCCCGCACCAGCCGACGATCCGGGCGGGGACGCCGGCGACGGTGGCACAGGGCGGCACGTCGCGCAGCACGACGCTGCCGGCGCCCACCTTGGCGCCGCGGCCGATCACCACATTGCCGAGCACCTTCGCCCCGGCGCCGAGCAGCACCCCGTCCCGCACCTTGGGGTGACGGTCGCCGGTCTCCTTGCCGGTGCCGCCGAGGGTCACGCCCTGGAGGATGGAGACGTCGTTGCCAACCACCGCGGTCTCGCCGACGACGACGCCGGTGCCGTGATCGATGAAGACGCCCTGCCCGAAGCGGGCTGCCGGGTGGATGTCGATCGCCAGGACCCGGGCGATACGGGCCTGGAGGAAGCCGGCCAGCGCCACCCGCCCCCCGGCCCAGAGCCAGTGGGCGATGCGGTGCGCCTCGAGCGCATGGAAGCCCTTGTAGTGGAGGAATGGACCGAGCAGGCCGTCGGCCGCCGCCGGGTCCCGCGTGCCGATGGCGCGGAGATCGGCCCGAGCGGCCTCGGCAATGCGGGTGTCCGAGGCCAGCGCCTCGCCGAACAGGCCGGCCAAGCGGTCGGCGCCGAGGAAGGGATCGGCCAGGCGCTCGGCCAGCACCGCGGCGAGCGCCTCGGCAAAGCTCCGGCGGCTGAGCAGCATGGCGTGCAGCAGGGCGCCGAGCAGCGGCTCCGCGGCGGCCGTTCGCTCCGCCTCCGCCAGTAGGGAAGGCCACGGATCGAGCTCCGTCTCGGTAGCGGGCAGGTCGGGCGGCATAGGCGGTCTCCTCCGCATCCGGATATCGGTGCGCGGGCGGGCCGAGGAAAGGCCCGGGACTCGACTGCCGAAGCCGCGGATCCCGCCCTAGCCGGCGCGGAAGCCGGTGGCGACGACATAGAGCTCGGCGCTGTCCTTCCGGCTGGCGGGCGGCTTGCCATGCCTCACGCTGGCGAAATGGCGCTTGAGCTGGTCGAGCAGGTCCTTCTCCGTCCCGCCCTGGAAGACCTTGGCGACGAAGCCGCCGCCCGGCGCCAGCACCTTCAGCGCAAAGTCGAGCGCCAGCTCGGCAAGGGCGATGATGCGGAGATGGTCGGTCGCGCCATGGCCGGTGGTGTTGGGCGCCATGTCGGAGAGGACGAGGTCCGCCGGGCCGTCAAGGGCGGCGAGCACAGCCCGCTCGACGGCCTCGTCCTGAAAGTCGCCCTGGATCATGGTGGCGCCGGGCAGCGGATCCATGGGCAGGAGGTCGAGGGCGACGATGCGGGCGCTGCCCTTCTGCGCTGCCACCTGCGTCCAGCCGCCGGGCGCGGCACCGAGATCGACGACGCGCATCCCGGGCCGCAGCAGGCGAAAGCGCTCGTCCAGCTCGATCAGCTTGAAGGCGGCGCGGGAGCGCAGGCCCTGCTGCTGCGCGGCCCGCACGTAGGGGTCGTTCAGCTGGCGCTCGAGCCAGCGCTGGCTGCCGATCTTGCGCTTCTTGGCGGTTTTGAGCCGGGTGGTGAGGCCCCGCCCGCCGGGCGTCGGCGTCTTCAGGGGACGGCCCGCCGGTGGCCGGAGGCCCGGTTGCCGGGCCAGCGATCCGTCCGCATCATCCTCAGCAGCATCCCCTCGCGCAGGCCGCGGTCGGCGACGGTAAGCGCCGGCAGCGGCCAGACGTGGCGGATGGCCGCATAGACCGCGCAGCCGGGCAGGACGAAGTCCACCCGGTCCGGCCCGACGCAGGGATGCGCCGCAAGCCCTGCCCGGCCGAGGGCGAAAAGGTCGCCGAGCGCCTGGTCGGCCATGCCCATGTCGAGCGTGCGGCCATCGACCAGGGGGCGGCGGTAGCGCGGCAGGGCCAGCGCCACCCCGGCCAGCGTCGTCACCGTGCCGCTGGTGCCGATCAGCCGGACGCCGCCGGCACGGATCTCCTGGCCGATGCAATGGACCCGGTCGAAGGCGAGGAGATGGGCGGCGACCTCCTCCACCACGGCGTGAAAGCCCTCCTCGGTGAAGCAGGAGGCGCCGGCGCGCTCGGCCAGCGTCACGACCCCGAGAGGAAGCGAGATATAGCCGATCAGCTCCGCCATCGGCGCGCCGGGCGGGCGGCTGCCGCGGGGCGGCACGCGGATCCAGGCGATCTCGGTGCTGCCGCCGCCGATATCGAAGAGCAGGGCGCGGCGGTCGGTCTCCTCCAGCAGCGGGGCGCAGGATTCCATGGCCAACTCCGCCTCCTCCCGCGCCGAGATGATGCGGGGGCGGAGGCCGGTCTCGGCCTCGACGCGGGCAAGGAAGGCGGCGCCGTTGCCGGCACGGCGGCAGGCCTCGGTCGCGACGGCCTGGAACTGGCGGATCGGCCGGCGGGCGAGCTTCTCGGCGCAGGCGGCAAGCGCCGCCACGGCACGGTCCATGGCCGGCTCTGCGAGTTCGCCGGTGCTGGCGAGCCCCTCCCCCAAGCGGACGATGCGGCTGAAGCTGTCGACGACGCGAAAGCCGCTGGCCGTGGGCGAGCCGATCAGCAGGCGGCAGTTATTGGTGCCAAGATCGAGGGCCGCATAGGACGGCGCCGCGGCGGAGGCGGCGAAGCGGGCAGGCAGCAGGGTCGACCGCTCCGGCAAGGCCGGGTCGGGTGGCAGGGGCTCTGTCAGCCGAAGGGGTTGTACGTCATCCGGCATCGTCTTGGGCCAAGGGATTCCCCGGGGCAGGCTGCTCCGCACCGTCCCGGACGCATGATCCGGGGATGCGGCCCCGGGGGCAAGCGCTTTCCTTCGGGGGCGGGTTGCAGGCCACGAAGGGAAATGGTAGGTGCGGCGCCCTGCAAGGTGGTGACGCCTTGCAGGCCAGCCCACTCCGCCGATTGGTGGGGTGTTGGGGGATAGTTTAACGGTAGAACTCCCGACTCTGACTCGGGCAGTCTTGGTTCGAATCCAGGTCCCCCAGCCAATACCTCCGCAGAAGCCTGAAATCGCGGCACTTCTGAGGCGGCGCAGCCCCCAGAGGCGGCGCGTGCCTGGTACTGTTACACCAGCGTCCCGCCACGTCGGTCCCCATGTGTCTTGCGGGTAGCATTTGCTGCTATCGGCGGCGACTTCCTGGTGAAGTCCGCGAGCGTGAGGTGGTGACTGGCCTCGGCACATGGCACTACCGCGGAGCGAACACGGGGCCGCGCTGCTCGACGGGGTGTTTGACGATGCGCGAATGCGCGGTTGTGCCCCCATGCGTGGTTTAGGAGGCGGCTACTGCAGTGACCCTGGGTAGGGTCGAGTTGCGACACGCAACCTCTGCCCTGGCACCCCACGACGACCGAACGGGAGGCTGCCCTTCGCGAACTGCTGGCGAACGGGACCGACGTGCCCTTCCTGCGCGAGGGGACCGGCTTCGCGGCCGAGCGGCTCATTGAGCTGGAGGTAGGCGCCCTGACCGGTGCCGCCCCTGGCGAGCGCAGCCCTGACCGGCTGGTGCAGCGCAACGGCTTCCGGGAGCGGTAATGAGAAACCTGGGCGGGAACGGTGGATCCGGTTGGGATGCAACGCGTCCCACCCCGAAGCTGCGCAGGGGCTCCTACTTCCCCCGCTTCCTCAAGCCCCGGCGCACTGCCGAAGGGGCGCTCGTGACGATGGGCAAGGAGGCCTAGGTCCGTAGCATCTCCACACGCGCCGTGGGCGACCTGGTGGGGGCGATGGGGATGTCCGGCATCAGCAAGAGCCAGGTCAGCCGCCTCTGTGCCGAGTTCGACGAGCGGCTGGGCGCGTTCCTCTCTCGGTTGATCGAGGGCGAGCGGCCCTACCTGTGGCTGGACGCCACCTACGTCCGGGTGCGCCAGGCCGGGCGGATCGTCTCCATCGCCGCCACTATCGCGGTCGAGGTGAACAGCGACGGGTGGCGCGAGATCCTCGGCATGGCCACCGGCGCCAGCGAGGCTGAGTCCTTCTGAACCGACTTCCTCCGCGGCCTTGCCCGCCTCGGCCTGCGCGGGGTGAAGCTGGTCATCGCCGCCTCCTCTTGGCCGTTGGACGTGTACGTCCAACCGGTACCGCTTTCGCCGAGGCCGCTTCGGACAGGGCAGGCGCCAGTGGCTGACCAGCTCCGGCCCCGGGTGCCAGGCTCGCTGCCCTGATAGAAGACGCGGAGGAGGACGTGCTGGCCTTCACGGCGTTCCCCAAGGGGCACCGCGCCGTGTTCTGCAGCACGAACCCGCCGGAGCGCGTCAACAGCGAGATCGAGCGCCGCACCGATGTGGTCGACATCTTCCCAAACGACGCCACGATCACCTGCCTCGTCGGCGCCATCATTTCCGAGCAGAACAACGATTGGGCCGTCCAGCGCCGCTACATGAACCTTGAGACCCTAGCCCCCATCAACGATGCTCCAACCGTCAGCCTGCCCGCCATCGCAGCATGACCGCGGCTCAGCCCTGCCCAGGAGCCACCGGCGCCCCTACAGCTCACCAGGAACACGACTCGCCTGCACGCGACGGGGCCGGGGCTTCGGCTCCACCGAGCCATGTCGTCCCCTGTGCAGCTGCTGTATTTCAGCGGAAGCCGTGCTCCATGCCATCCACCAAATGGCAAGGCGCAACGGCCGAAGTCACTCGGCCGTATGCAGTTTTCCTTGGCTGGCCTGCCGACGCGGTCTGCCCTCCATCCCACCCATCAGGTCCGCCCTCGTGCGGCCATCGTCGGCCGGACCAGGCATTCTATGAAGTTGCGCAGCTCGGTCTGGCGCAGACGCGGATCAGTCACTTGCATGTCCAGGCCAAGCTGCCACGCCAAGTCCCGGCGAGTGGGCTCGCGGTGCAGTGCCTCGATCCGACGAGCGTGGTCTTCCACCGCAGCTGCGTCGCAGGCGAGTCCTTCTTGCACCAAATCCCCCGCCTGGCGTCGCAATGCTGCAGCGACCTCGGCCAGCGTCAGTTCGGGGTGGTACTGCACGCCCCAGAACACCCCTTCCAAGTGTCGAATTTCCGCCGCCTGCACTGTACTCACTCCGTTGCCGGCGAGCAGCAATGCCCTCTCGGGCAGCCGCTCGACTTCATCGGAGTGGATCGCAGGTGCGTCCCAGGCGGCAGGCCGGCCAGCGAGCAGCGGATGAGCGCGCCCCGCCGCCGTTGCAACGATGCGCCGGGCAAAGGCCACTTCGTGCCCACGCCGGTTCTCCCGGACCGCTCCGCCAGCCGCCGCGGCCACCTGCAGCCCGGCGCAGGAGCCGAACGAGGGAGTTCCCGAGGCAAAGACAGCGCGCATGAAGGCGAGCTGGCGCCCAACCTCCGGGGTATCTTGATACACATGGAGCGGTGAGCCGGTGAGGAACACCGCATCGTAAGCCGCGAGTGCATCGCGGTTAGGTGCATGCACCCCGTCCTCCGCAGGCCGGACGAAATCGCACGCGGCTTCGGGTGCGAGGGCGCGCAGCGTGTCCAAGTAGGTCTCGCCGCTGCTGCGTCCCACGCTGGCGCGGCGTCGTTCGCGCTGCTCTTGCGTCTCGCTCTCGGCGACGAGGAACCGGGGCGTCATGATAACTGCTCTCAGCTCCCGCCCAGGAATGTCAGGATCGGTTTGGGTTCGCTACCCGGTCCGCAGCGCGTCCGGCCGCCTTGGCCAGCCCGTGAGATGGGTCGAGCGTATCGCGGGTGCGCTGCCCAGGCGTGGGATCGGCGGTACGTGAGGGCACCAAGGTAGCGGGGTCGGCACGGGCCGCGGCGGCGGCGAGCAAAGCAGGAAAGGTCGAGGCGAGGCGCGCCACCGGCATCTACGACACTCCGTCGGATTTTGGTTCATCCATCATGGTGCCCGATCGCGGTCGCGCAAGGCGCCTAAACCGCACCCATTTTAACACTACCTGGGCAGTCTGAAGTCAGGCGGCGGCCTAAGCTTCCGCCGGCAGTGTG
>NZ_JCACHU010000037.1:0-8743 GCF_059504005.1 Belnapia sp.
ATCCACAATCCAACGGACCCGTCGCCAGCAAACCCAAACCCGACAGGCTGCTAGGGTGCCTGGGTTCGTTAGCAAACCCTCCAGCCCCAGGGGGAAGTCCAGCTCGCCGACAACGGCTCCGCCTACACCGCGGGCGAGACGGTGGACTTCGCGACGGCTCTGAACCTCGTGGCATGCTTCACGCCGGTCCGCAGTCCCGAAAGCAATGGCGTCTGCGAGGCTTTCGTCAAAACCATCAAGCGCGACTACGTCCGGGTGAAGCCCCGCCCAAGTGCCCTCTCCGTCCTCCAGCAGCCACCCGCCTGGCTCAACGACTACAACGCCGTCCACCCCCATAGCGGCTTGCGCATGCTCTCGCCGCGTGAGTTCACCGCCCACCAATCTGCCACCCAAGCTGCGTGTCCGGCCTAATGGGGTGCACTCCAGTTGGCGGTCTGAACTCGGCCCGGTATGTAACCGGAATGAGTTCCTCGGTCGCCAAATCGCCCTATGCTGGCTACCGCTTCCCGGGCGGGGTCATCAGCCAGGCCGTGTGGCAGTATTTTCGCTTCCCGCTCAGCTTGCGCATGATCGAGGAGATGCTGGTGACGTGCGGCATCATCGTCAGCCACGAGACCGTGCGGCGGTGGGCGCTGAAGTTCGGCCAGGAGTTCGGCAACCGGATCCGGCGGAGGCTGCTCCGTGCTGGAGACAAGTGGCACTTGGATGAGGGGGCCATCAAGATCGCCGGGGTGAAGCACTGACTGTGGCGCGCGGTCGATCAAGCCGGGATGGTGCTCGACGTGCTGGTGCAAAAACGGCGCGGCAAGCGGGCCGCCAAGCGCCTGCTGCGCAAGCTGCTGAAGCGTCAGTGCCAGGCGCCCCGCGTCATGATCACCGACATGCTCCCGAGCTACGGGGCAGCCAAGCGGGAGGTGATGCCCGGCGTCGAGCACCGGCAGCACAAGGGGCTGAATAACCGAGCAGAGAACTCGCATCAGCCAACGCGACGACGAGAACGGCAGATGAAGCGGTTCAAGTCGGCGCGGCAGGCGCAGCGCTTCCTCTCCGCCCACGACCAGATCAGCAGCCTCTTCCACTCCTGCCACGACCAATTCACCGTCGTCCAGTATCGCGCCGAAAGGGCGCGCTTTCGAGGCGTGGGCGGATGTCATCGGGGCTGCTGCCGCCGCCTGAACTCTACTGCTCCACCGCCCTTGGCGTGGCACTGCTGTGGCTTCGAATCAATAAGTTGACGGTGCCATTGAGCGAGACCAAACTTAGTGACCTGCGCCCCTGAACTGGATCCGGGTTTGATGAGAGAGTTGGGCACCTGAAGGAGGTCAGGATGCCTAAGAAGCGTTTGACACCGGAACGGATCATTGGGGTGCTGCGGTAGGCCGAGGTGGAGCTGGCGCAGGGCCGCACGGTCGGCGAGGTCTGCCGCGGGTTGGGAGTATCGGAGGCGAGCTTCTACCGCTGGCGGGCCGAGTATGGCGGCCTGAAGGTCGACCAGGCCCGGCGCATGAAGGAGCTGGAGCGGGAGAACGCGCGGCTGAAGCGGGCCGTGGCCGAGCTCACGCTCGACAAGCAGATTCTGAAAGAGGCCGCTAAGGGAAAATACTAGGCCCTGAGCGTCGCCGGGCCTGGTTCCGTCATGTGCAGACTGCGCTCGGCGTCTCCGAACGCCGGGTATGCCGCACCCTCGATCAACCGCGCTCGACGCAGCGCCGTGTACGCCGCGTCCGGGATGACGAAGCGGCGCTGACCGAGACGATCGTGGCTTTGGCGGTCAAGTACGGCCGGTATGGCTACCGACGGATCACGGCGATTCTGCGCGCCGACGGCTGGCAAGTGAACGCCAAGCGGGTACAGCGGATCTGGCGGCGCGAGGGGCGGAAGGTACCACGGCGGCAGCCGAAGCGGGGCCGTTTGTAGCTGAACGGCGGCTCCTGCATCCGGCTGCGGCCATGCTGGCCGGGGCATGTCTGGGCTTATGACTTCGTGCAGGACCGCACCTCGGACGGGCGACCCTTCCGCATTCTGACCGTGGTCGACATCCACATGCGGGAATGCCTGGCTATCGTGGTGGCACGACGGCTCACCTCGGATGACATGCTGCAGGCGCTGACCGACCTGTTCGTCGAGCGTGGCCCGCCCGCCACATCAGGTCGGATAATGGCGGCGAGTTCACCGTCAAGGTCGTTCGCGCCTGGTTGAAGCGGATCGGCGTGCGCACGTTGTTCATCGAGCGCGGCAGCCCATGGGAGAACGGGTACAATGAATCTTTCAAAGGCAAGTTGCGCGATGAGCTGCTCGACCGGGAAATCTTTCATTCGCTGAAGGAGGCCGAGGTGCTGATCGAGCGATGGCGGCGGCACTACAACACCTTGAAGCCGCACAGTGCTCTCGGGTACAGGCCGCCCGCGCCGGAAGCGATCTTGCCGCGCCCGGCTGGGCCTGCCTACGCTCCGTTCCAGCACGCCCAGCCGGGCTCGCCAGACCATGGGCCAACTCTCTCATGACCCATGGATCCTCATTCGGGGACAGGCCACGCCCACGAGGTTCTCCCGCTCCCGCGTCGGTCGCCTGGCGTCCTGTAGCGGCTGGATGAATGCTGGTTCTTCCGCACTTCCCGTGCTGCACGCGAGTGCAACGTCGCGGCTCAGCGCCTGCATCGGCTTGAAATGCAGCAACTGCGTGCCGGAACGTCTGTATGACCGTAATCGCGGTCAGCAGTGGGTAGAAGCCTGCCTAGATATCAGAGGCTTGGACGCCACGTTCCGCTTTAATGAGCACGGAAAGTGCGGAAGAACCAAATCCACCTCAGCATTGACACGTCCTCCTCGGCGACCGTCGGCACGCTCACCATCGAGCAATGTCCGGGCTCGCCGCGCAGCCAGCCCAACACCACGCGAAGCAGAAGCGCCGTATCGAGCCGGTCCGTTTTGGCACGCCCGCGCTCCCTCGAGGCAGCCACGCTGTTCGGGTGGATGACATAGGCCTCGATCTCGCGCGCCCTGAGCCAACGGGCCAGCCAAAAGCCGTCGCGTCCTGCCTCGTAAGCCACGACGACCCGCTGGATCTCCCGCCCCGCGGCCAATGCCTCCTCTCGCCACCCCTCGACCAAGCGCAACAGCACTGCCTCGTCCGGCTCAAGCTTCTTGAGAGGCCGCCGCCACACCCCGGGCAGAACGCCTGCCACGAGCCAGGATGAAAGGCTCATTTCGATGACGACCGTCAGCGTGCCGTCCGCCTCGAAGGCCACCGCACTCCGACCGACTGCCACGTGATCCAGCATGGGGGCATCTCCAACGTTCCCGAAGAGCGCCAGCGTGCCACGCCGGGTTCGCCCTATAGCATCTGGAGACCAAGATCGCCGTGAGCGATACTCCTGCCGTCAGCCTGCCAGTCGCGGCCGCCTAACGCCGCGGCATAGCCCGCCAAGGAGCATCGCTCCTACACCACGCCGTGGGATACGGCCCGCGGTCGCCACCTCTGGCGTTTTGGCTTGGAGGAAAAGCCGAAGGGCTTCCAGGTCATCCTACGCCGGTGGGTGGGAAGGCGATCTTCCCTTGGCTGTCGCGCTCACGCTGGCTGGCAAGTGATTGCGAGCGCTTGCCCGAAACCGGTGAGGTTGTGATCTGCGCCGCCGTATCGCGCATCCTGCGCCGCAGCATCGCCACTTGATCGGCTGTTCCGTACAGTCGCTGAGGTGCTTGGGCACATTGTTAAGAACGGCGGCATTTGCGCGAATTATTGGACTAGGTATAGGCTGCGTCGTCTGTTGCCAAATTGGATTTTTCAATGTCAACGCGCCGTGCACTTATCGCTGTTCCCGCCTTGTTGGCTACGGCGATGCCTTCTCGTGGAAACGCAGCGGCTTGGCCCGACCGGCCAATTCGGTGGATTGTAGGATTTCCACCGGGCGGAGCTCCTGATCTTCTCACGCGCATCCTTGCGCAACGATTGGAAGCTGAACTAGGCCAAGCTGTCGTGGTGGAAAACCGACCGGGTGCAGCCGGTAACCTTGCCGCTTCGGTCCTCGCACGCGCTGCACCGGACGGCCTGACCTTTGGCACATTATTCGCCGCGACGCTTGCTGTGAACCGCCATATCTATCGCAACCTACCTTTCGATCCACAACGCGACTTCACGCTGATCAGCGAATTCGCACGTTTTCCTGCAGCCGTGATGGTACACTCATCGGTGCCAGCTTCAAACATTACCGAGCTTGAGGCTTGGATGCGGGCCCAGCGCATACCTCCGATCTGCGCGACACCAGGCGCGGGCGTCATCCCGCATCTTGCAACGGAAATGCTGCTTGAACGTTTAGGGACGCGCTGTGAACTGGTCCATTATCGTGGCAATCCCGACGCCTTACGCGATCTCGCCGCCGGACGTGCGCAGTTGATGATAGATGCGTTCCCAACCGCGCTACCTTTAATACGCGACGGCGGTGCTCGCGCTATCGCGGTCACCGGCACTGAGCGCTCACCGTTATTGCCAGCAGTTCCAACCGTGGCTGAAACTCTTCCAGGCTTCGAGACCGCGTCATGGCTTGCTGTCGGTGGCCCGGCGGGTATCCCAGGCGTGGTCGCGGCGCGTTTGGGTACTGCTGTGATCGCCGCGGCTCACCATCCCGACACAGCACGGCGCTTCGGAGGCTTGGGAGCCGAAGCTATCGGCTCGACTCCTGAAGAACTCGTAAGTCGCGCCGCTGCAGAGGACAGACGCTGGGGTGAGCTGGTTCGTGCCAGAGGCATCACGGTGGAGTAGATACCCAACCGTGCATTTCAGACACTGCGCCTTTAGCGCCCACGGTGGAATGACCAGACTCCAAATTTTGCGAGTAGCTTCTGTTAGGTTGTCTTTGCCATAAGTTCATTGTTTTAATATGTCGCTTACGGTTGGCCATCGACGCCGGCTAAACGAAGTAAAGCGTGAAACTGCAAGAAGACGGCCAGACGATTCAAGCTAAACAGCTTACTGCTGCTTCACGGCGTCGGAAGAGAGGCACAAAAACGCAGCAAGAGCCGATGGAGATCCAGTCGTTGTTCGACATCGATAAAAGGAAAAACCAATGACGACATTACGAACTTTCGCAATTGGACTTTGCATACTTATTGCAGGCCTGATGCACCCCCTGACACACACCATGGCCCAGCCTAGCCTCGAGCCGCCTTTGACCGCCGCTGAAATGGCCGTCAAGCAAAAGCTCAATGCCTGGACGGTCGGCTTAGCCGGCGGCTTGCTGGAAGGTGCCCCAATCCGATTTGCTACCGAAATTGCCAGAGTCGTTGATGAACGTGATGCGCTCCATGTGCTTCCGGTTGTAACACGTGGTCCAACTCAGAACGTTGAAGCGCTGCTGTATTTGCGTGGCATCGACCTAGCGATCATTAATACCGATGCGCTTGAACAATTCCGCAGCTTAATACCTAACATTGATCAACGTATCACTTATATCCTCAATCTTTTTCCTTCTGAGGTACATATTTTTGCACGACCCGGAATTAACTCCGTTGCGGATCTTAACGGCAAAAAAGTAAATTTTAATACGCCTGGTACCACAGCAGCCTACTCAGGCCCTCTTATATTTGAGCGGTTAAGAATCAATGCCGAAAGAACGTTCATGCCGCATCCTGCCGCGCTCGAAAAAATGCGTCGAGGAGAGGATGACATGGCGGCGGTTGTATTCATTACCTCAAAACCTGTCGATGCTTTTCTACGTGGACGCTGGGAGTCCGGATTCAAATTTCTGCCTATTGACATCGCAGATGCCGATTTTTCCAATGTCTATCTTCCCTCAACTTTGACCTCGCGGGATTATCCGCAACTTATTCCTGAAGGTCAGGATGTTCCAACAATAGCAATACCAACCATCCTCGCTGCCTATAATTGGCCCCGAGGATCCGACCGTTTTCGCCGGCTCGTTAGGCTGGTTGATTATTTATTTAACCGGATCGATCAGTTTCATGCACAGGGCTTTCATCCTGCTTGGAGAGAGGTAAATCTTGCAGCGCAAGTCCCAGGCCTCAGACGATTTCCGCCAGCTCAGGAATGGCTTGACAGCAACCGCTTGACGCGTACGCCACGAGCGCCTTTGGGACCAACCTCACGCTGATCTTGATAGGTGATGCCCAACTTTCTGAGGACGGTCACATGGCGAGGACGCTGCGGCAATTTGTTGCTCTCGCCGTTTTCACCTTCGGTGCAACGGTGTCTACTCCGGCTTTAGCGCAATCGCGATGCGAGGTAAAACGGCAAGCGTGCGTCAGTGAGTGTTATGCCCGACACTTCATGATTGATCCGAATCGGAACAAATGCATTTCAAACTGCGCCCTCGAAGAAGACAAGTGTAGACGTGAGGAAACTAGGCAACACTCGATTATTGGTCGTAGTCGGAATTGGGCAGAATACGGAAAAACTTCCAGTTCAGTACAAGCGGACTTTTGAATAGTTTGACGGCAACAGAATAAGTGCCGTGAATCCGTTAAACAGCTAAAGTGTTCAGTACGTTCTAGCCATCTGGCTATCAAACAATGAACGGTACTTTCATTTTGGGTTATATTATGCAAAGGCATCACAGTGCCATTGTCAAAGCCTTCACTTACTGCCGCCAAAGAAATTTTGGCGAGCCATATAGCGAGTTACGAGATTGGCTAGTCCTGTGGACAGTTATCGTAACCAGAGGATGGTTACGGCGCAGAGCACGATGACGAGGTAATTCTGCGCGGTTTTGTCGTAGCGGGCGGCAACGCGGCGGAAGTGCTTGAGCTTGCCGAAGCAGCACTCGACGAGGTGGCGTTCCTGGTAGACTGCCTTGTCGAGCCCGAGCTTGGTGGCCCGCGAGGGATGGTTGGGGATGACGGCCATGGCGCCAGCCTCGGCGACGGCGGCGCGGAAGTGGTTGGCATCGTATGCGGTATCGGCCAAGACGAAGCTTAGTCGGTCCTTGTCGAGCAGGGCGGCTGCCTGTGGGGCGTCGCCGCTTTGCCTGGCGGTCAGGAGTAAGCGACGGAAAGAGGCCCTTCTTCCTTGTGGGTTGGTGAGCTGATGGGATGCCCGGCGCTCGAGGTGCTTCGGGCTGACATTAGGGTCGACATGATGCGTGACCTGAAGGGTGGCGGGTAGCAGCGGGTTGAGGTGCTGACGGGCCCGTGCCGCCGAAGGGTTTGGGACGAGGCGACCAAGGCGCGGGTGGTGGCGGAGAGCTACGCGCCGGGGGCGGTGGTCTCGGCGGTGGCGCGGCGCTGGCAGATGGCGCCGCAGCAGTTGTTCACCTGGCGGCGCGAGGCGCGTGAGGCTGGCGAGGCGGCGGGATTGCCCTTTGTGCCAATCGTATCTGATCTGCCTGCCCCTGAGATGGCCTTGGCCGGAGCGGGGGTCGAAGTGGTGCTGGCCGGTGCGGTGGTGCGGGTCTCGCTCGGGGTGGATCCGGTGCTGCTGACGACGGTGCTGCGGGCGGTGCGTGCTTCCGGGTCATGATCAGCATCCCGGCTGGCATGCGGGTGCTGCTGGCGACCCGGCCTGTTGATTTCCGCAAGGGCGCCCATTCGCTCGCAGCACTGGCGGCGGAGATGCTGGGCGAGGATCCATTCTCGGGCGTGGTGCTGGTGTTCCGGGCCAAGCGCGGCGACAGGGTCAAGATCGTGCACTGGGACACGAGCGGCCTGGTCCTGGTCTGGAAGCAGCTGGAAGGGAGCAGCTTTCGCTGGCCCCCTGTCACCGACGGCGCGGTGCGGCTCTCGGCGGTACAGTTTGCTGCACTCTTTTCAGGTCTCGACTTTTCGCGCGTGGCGGATGCGAGACAGATTCCCACGCCAACAGCTCCGGCTTAGACTCAGCGCTGATGCGTGAGAGGGGCGAGACAAGGCCGGACCTGCCCGACGATCCCGCCTTATTGCGGGCGATGTTGCTGGCCGCCTTGGCGGAGCGCGACAGCCTGGTCGCCGAGCGGGACGCGCTGGCGGAGCGGAACGAACGCCTGCACCACCTGCTGCGCAAGCTGCAGCGCATGCAGTTCGGGCCGCGCTCGGAGCGGCTGCCCGAGGAGCAACTGCAGTTCGCCTTTGAGGAGATCGAGGCCTCGCTGGCCAGCAACGAGGCCGAGGCGGAGAAGCGCGCGCCGGATCTGCGCCAGAAGAACACGGCCCGCCGCCGCGCCGGACGCGGTCGGCTGCCGGCGCATCTGCCCCGGATCGAGCAGGTGTTGCTGCCCGAGAGCACGGCCTGTCCGTGCTGCCGGGGCATAATGGTGGAGATCGGGGCCGACACGGCTGAACGGCTCGACGTGCTCCCGGCCCAGTTCCGTGTTCTGGTGACCCGAAGGCCCAAGTTCGCCTGCCGGGCCTGCCAGGGCGTGGTGGTCCAGGCACCCGCCCCGGCCCGCCTGATCGAGGGGGGCATGCCAACCGAGGCAGCGGTCGCCCAGGTGCTGGTGGCACGCTACGCCGACCATATGCCGCTGTACCGCCAGGCCCAGAGCCTGGCGCGGCAGGGCATTGCGATTGGCCGCGAAGTGCTGGCCGGCTGGCTCGGTGCCGCGGCCTTTGAGGTCCGGCCGGTGGTGGCGCGCATGCGCGAGATCCTGCTCGCCTCCGCGCGGCTGTTTGCCGATGAAACCGGTATGCCGGTGCTGGAACCTGGCCGGGGCAAGACCAAGAAGGGCTACGCCTGGACGATCGCGCGCGACGACTGGCCCTGGGGTGGGTGCTGTAACCTGAGGTCTGGAAAATCTGGTGGCGAGGAGGGCGGGCTT
>NZ_JCACHU010000038.1:0-8738 GCF_059504005.1 Belnapia sp.
GCCTGCCAGCCAACTTTGCCAACCTAGTTTTTTTTCGAATCAACGCTGATGACCGGTGCACCCGCAGCCTCGAACCGTCGGCGCTCTTCAGCAATGTGCTCAAACTGCGCATTGCGTTCAGGCGCGCTGCGCGTCTCACCGCATCTGGTATTGGCCTTCGGCGAGTAGCCGAGCTCACGCAGCAGCCGGGCCACTGTTGGTCGGCTCGCCGGGTGGCCTGCAGCGCTTAGCGCTTCGCTGAGTTGTCGCAGCGAGCGGCGCTTGCCTTTGGTGCGCTTCCCCATGGGATCACCGGCTGTCTCAGGCTCCAGCAGGTTTTCCAGTGCCGTGGTGAGCCCAGCATCCTGCCTTTCACGTGCCGGGCGCCCGGCGCCTTGGCGTCGAATGCGCTCCGGTGTACGGTCCGCCAGGCCAGAGGCCAGTTCGCGCTGGCCACGCGCGATGGTGTGCCGGTCCAGCCCCGTGATCTCGGCAAGCCGTTGCACTCCGCCGTGACCTTGGCGGGTGGCCTCAACGGCGGCAAACCAGCGACGCTGCTGCTCATCCAGGCGGCTGATCAGCAGGTTGATCTGCCGATGCAGCAGCTGATCGGGATGGGGCTGGCGTGAGCGACAGGCAGCGCAGCCGCACTGATGTAGAACAGAGGCAGCCATGATCACCTCCGCGCCAAGGTCGTGGGACGCGATGCCGATTCTACCGCACCTGCCCGGTAAACCTGGGAAAATTATTGCGTGCCGTGCCCTAGGCGCTGGGGTGCGGTGCCGCAGGTCATGATCATCCCGCACCAGCCGTGCAGAAGCTCGAGCAGCCAGGCAAGGAATTCGCATTGGCCGACGCGCCGGCGCAGCGCCTTCTCTCCGCCTACGACCAGACCAATCACGTTTTCTATCTCCGCCGCGATGACGTCCCCGTCATCCTGCATCGAGTTGCAAAGGCGCGGGCGTTCGACGTGTGGACAGACATCAGCGGGGTTGCTGCCGCCACCTGACGCTGCTGCATCGCCGCCCATCCGTCTGTCCAGCGCGGCGGCTTCGGGGCCAGTGGAGCGACGGCGACGGGCTCGCATCTGTCAGTGTAACCGGGTGCGCCGGCCGGTTCAGCCGTCATGTCTCGAGCTACGCCTCCAGCCCTGAGACATACAGGGTCACGGTCGACATCGATGCCTGGACCTCGCGTGGAGTCGCCAATTGGCTGCCGCACTGGACGGCCGCGAGCAGCGTCGACCTTGCCCGGATGCGATCCCTCCAGCTTTCCGCCTCCTGGAAGGATGCTTCCCATCCCTGCCCGGTTCTGCACCTCCCGCACCCAGCCCAGTATCGCACAACGCCTGAGGGCGTCTGGCGATTTTGCAAGATGCCGTCCGCATCCAGAAAGGGAACACCGTGAGTAGAATCGTGAAGGCAGCCGCGGTGCAGATCAGCCCCGTGCTCTACAGCCGGAAGGGAACCACCGAAAAGGTGGTGAAGAAGATCTATGACCTCGCGCGGCAGGGCGTTCGGTTCGCCACCTTTCCGGAAACCGTCGTGCCCTACTATCCCTATTTTTCGTTCGTGCAACCGCCCTACGCGATGAGCAATGAACATCTGCGCCTGCTCAACGAGGCCGTTGCCGTGCCCTCCGCCGAAACTCAGGCCATCGCCGATGCCGCAAGGGAGGCTGGCATGGTCGTCTCGGTCGGCGTCAATGAGCGCGACGGGAGCTCGATCTACAACACGCAGCTTCTGTTCGACGCCGACGGCACCCTGATCCAGCGGCGCCGCAAGATCACGCCCACCTACCACGAACGAATGATATGGGGGCAGGGTGACGGCTCGGGACTGCGCGCGATCGAGAGCGCGGCTGGGCGCATCGGGCAGCTCGCCTGCTGGGAGCATTACCTGCCGCTGGCCCGCTACGCGCTAATCGCCGATGGCGAGCAGATCCATTCGGCTATGTACCCGGGCTCCTTCGGCGGGCCGCTCTTCGCAGAACAGACCGAGGTGAATATCCGTCAGCACGCACTTGAGTCGGCCTGCTTCGTCGTCAACGCCACGGCTTGGCTCGATGCCGACCAGCAAGCACAGATTGCAAGGGATACTGGTGGCCCGATCAGTGCGATCTCTGGGGGCTGCTTCACCGCGATTGTCGGTCCGGACGGCCAGCTCATGGGCGAGCCCCTGACGATGGGAGAGGGCGCAGTGATCGCCGATCTGGATTTCGCCCAGATCGACATGCGCAAGCGACTGATGGATGCGCGCGGACATTACAGCCGGCCGGAGCTGCTCAGCCTGCGGGTCGACCGCACACCTGCGGCGCCGATCCATGAGCAGGTGATCCCACTGCCTGCCGAGGTCGTTCGCGTGGCCGGCGAGCCTTCGGGTCCTCAGCGAGCATAGCGGCGCTGCCGGGGGATGACCAACCGTCCGGACACCATGCCGGTAGCCAATATGGCGGATGCCGACCTCGACCAGGACGAGTTCGCCGCAGGGCCACGCTGCCTCATGCCGCGGCCTGGGGTAGCGATGCGGCCGCCCGACGAACCCTCGTGCTCGGCCCGTTCCCGGGCCACACCGGCCGGCTGCCAGGGCGCGACCGCCACCATCCGCAACGCCGCCGTCAAAGCATCGGTCAGGCATCGCAGGAGCAATCGATCCACCACGGCGGCCTTTAGGGCCGTCGACCAACACGAAGAGGAGCTCATTATGTCCACCATCCCGACCCGTCTTGCCATCGGCTTCGCCGCCGGTGCTTTGTCGCACCTGGTTTTTCAGGGTGCCTATGGCAGCCTCCTCCACGCCGCACAGCTGCTGCCGGCCTTGCCCTGGAGCCTCATGCCCACCCAGCCGCTTGGCGTGCCACAAAGCGTCTCGCTTGCCTTCTGGGCGGGGCTCTGGGGTGTGGGTTACGCTGCGGTCGAGCCGCAGCTGACAGCCCGCGTCGGCCGGTGGTTGGGGGCATTGCTGCTCGGCGCGGTCGCGCTGATCAGCCACTGGTTTATCGCGCAGCCGCTGAAGGGCTTCGGCATCGGCGGCGGCTTCCATGCCTCCAAGATGGCGATCGAGATCGGCTTCGCCGTGGTCTTCGGCCTCGGCCTCGCTGCTCTCTTCAAGGCCGGCCTCCGGTTCGTCCGGCAGCAGGCCCAGGCTGCGCCTCGGGCGCTGCACGGCTGATCACCGACCTCTGGCTCCATGCGGGACGGCGGCGGCAGGTCACTGTTCCGCCTTACCGGGGGGCGGATCATCCTGGGATATCTGCCGAGACGCATCGGCTGAAACGGTCGACGAGCGCAGACCGACGTCAACGATTTGATTGAGGCAGGAGCGCCTGGTGCTCCAAGTGCCGGCAGTGGTTTCGCCAGATCGTGCGCCACGAGGGTGGCCTAGCTGGCCAGGGCATTGTCACGTTGCCTGCGAGCATACGTGGGTTGCCGTGCTGAAGAGCGCGCGCAGGTTCTCAGGCCGCGACTTGAGCGTAAGTCTCCTGTCCTCTGATCCGGAAGGCTTTGGTGCAGGTGCTGCGATAGGGGGCGGCGCTCACTAGGTGCTGCTGCGGATGGCTGTGGCTGTGGATGAACGCGTGCGGTCACAGGAACCGTTTTGCCTGCCCGGGCGACATGAAGCGCTGCATCGGGTGCTCGCGGCCTTCGGTCTCTCGCACCCTCCTGCGTTAGGGGTCAAGTGATCGCTGCAGCGTATCCGTCACGCTGCGGGTCAGCCCTGCGCTCCAGCCCGTCGAACATGGCGACGCCGGGCACGCCCGCGAAGGCGTCCTGCCACGGCGGCACCCCGCTCGATGCCGACGACGTGGTGGCGACCTTCCGCCGCCTGCCGACGGTCAAGGGCAGCGACCTCCTGACCGCCAGCACGATGCGGCCGGTGACCGAGCTGCAGGTGGTGGATCCGTACTCGCTGCGCTTCCGCACCGCCGAGCCCTATCCGGGGCTGCTGGGTCGGCCTGCCGGAGATGCACATCGCTTGCGACAGCATAGCCGAGGGGGCGATGACCGAGGACTTCAACTCGGACCGTGCCGCCATCGGCTCCGGCCCCTGGCGGCACGTGTCCTGGGAGCGCAAGGCGCGGTGGGAGCTGCGCCGCAACGAGGCCTGGTGGGGCGAGAAGCTCAACTTCGCTCGCGTGACGATCCGTAAGATCAGCTCGGGCACGTCGCGGATGGCGGCGCTGGAAGCGGGCGACGTGGACCTCGCGGACTACGTACCGCCGCTGCATGTCGCACGCCTGTCGGCGAATCCACGCACCCAGGTGTTCCGGGCGCCGTCCTTGCGCAGCATCTTCCTCCAGTTCGAGACCATCCGCGAGGCCACGCCTTTTGCGACCGACCGCAACAGCAGGCCCTACCGGCCAACCCGTTCCGCGACCCTAGGGTGCGGCGGGCGATGTCGCTCGCCATCGATGTCGACGCCATTGTCGCGCGGACGATGGAGGGGCTTGCCGTACGCGCGACCCAGGGTGTCCCGGCGGGCTACCCAGGCTTTGATCCGGCCATCGCGCCCATCCGTCCCAACCCGGTCGAGGCGCGGCGGCTGCTGGCGGAGGCAAGCTATCCGGGCGGCTTCCGGCTGACCCTGCACTGCCCCAACAACCGCTATGTCAACGACGGCGCGATCTGCCAGAACGCCGCCCAGATGCTGGCCCGCATCGGCATCGAGACGGCGGTCGAGGCAATGCCGACGAGCCTCTACTTTCCCCGGCTGACGCGGCGCGAGTGCTCCGCCTACCTGCTGGGCTGGGGCAATGCCTCGGGCGACGCCGCGATCTTCCTGCGGGATGTCATGGCCACCCGTGATCCCGTGCAGGAGCTCGGATCCTGGAACATGGCGATGGCAGACCCGGAGCTCGACCGGATGCTCCTGGAGGCGACGTCGGACATGCAGCCGGAGCGCCGGGCGGCCGGGATGGCCGCCGCCATGCGCCTGGTAGCCGAGCGCGACTCCCTGGTGCCCCTCCCTTTCCAGCTCGTTCTTGCGGCCGCACGGCGCGGGCACCCAGAATGCTCGCAGGTGGTGCTTGCCTCCTCTTGTCCCAGCCATGACTACAAGTTCCGCAGCGTCATTGGCGAGATCATCGCCGACCTCGCACTGCTTGACGGCCGGACATGGCACGATGTCGGCTTCCTCGGCCTTCAGCGCCTTTTGGCTGCCCGGTGATGCGGCGGTGAGGCGGTTCGGCGGGAGCGATGTCGTCGAGGTGCCATGGGTCGCCAGAATGTGGCAGCCTTCGCTGCATCCGCTTGACAAACCCCCATGGAACTTGAGTACCCATGGCCGTACCATGTCATGGCTGACGACCACATCACGTGCGGCCAGTCGCCTGGGCAGGCGAACGATATTTGGAGTAAGGTAACTCGGCAGCTGGCGCGACCATACGGAGCCGCGACCGAGCCAGCCTCTGCCTGCCAGCGGCGGTTACTTGACGGTGTCGTCCCGCAGGGTGGAGTGGCGCCGTACGAGCGACAGCGTGTGACTGATATCAGGGCTCCCCGAATGATGCGCCCTTATTGCACGTGCGGACGCCCCCTGCGGCTCAAGGCGAACCTGCAGCCATCACAGTTGGCCCACAGGTGTGGGCTACCACCGACGCGAGCGGAACGCAGTTGTTCGCCTAGCCTGCTCAGCGCGCTTCATCTCCAAAGCCACCGCTGGCCAAAGCGGATTGGCGAGCAGCTCAGCAGAGGTCGCTACGTGCGCGGCGGGCGGCCGGCGATGGCCAGTGTCACCTTCGCCGCCGCATCGCGGACCAGCGGTCCGAAGCGCGCGATGGCCTCCGGCGTCACGCGCACGGTTGGGCCGGACACGGAAAGCCCCGCCACCGCCTCGCCGAACTCGTTGAAGATCGGCGCGCCGACGCAGCGCATGCCAAGATTGCGCTCCTCATCGTCGATTGCGAAGCCGCGCGTGCGGATGGCGGCCAGGTCGGCCAGCAGGTCCGGTATGGCGGTCAGGGTACGGTCTGTGAATCGTGGCAGGCCGGCGCGCCGGATTGTCGCAGCTACCGCGTCCGGCGCCCGATAGGCCAGAATCGCCTTTCCGGCGCCCGAAGCATGGAATAGGGCGCGCGTGCCCGGGCGGAAGAAGGCGCGGATCGCCTCGTGCGTCTCCACTTGGCTGACGAAGACCACGCCATCCTCTTCCGCAACGGCGAGGTTGGCGGTTTCCCCGCAGGCATCCACCAATCCCTGCATCGCCTCGCGCCCGCAATCCGCCAATTTGCGGCGGCGGAGGAAGGCGCTGCCGATGCGGAAGGTCTCGACGCCCACGAGCCAAAGCTGCGTCGAGGCCTCGAATTCCGCAAGACCCCGCCGCTGCAGGGTGAGCAGCATCCGGTAGGCGGTGGACATCGGCAGCTCGGTCCGCCCGGCAAGATCGGTGAGCGTGAGCCCATCCGCCTCGGCAAGCTCGGCCAGCAGCGCCATGGCGCGGTCCAGGGACTGGACCGGCGCATCCTCGGCCTCGGCCAGGCTGAGGCGCGGACGGCCACGCCGGCGACGCTCCACAGTCGGTGACATCGCACTCCTCCAGGAATCTTTTTTCATTTTGTCCGATAAAGCGCAATGGAAAACAGAACAACCGAGACTTGTCAGCAACTTATAATATTTATGCTGCAGCGCGGAAAAATCTTTCGGAAAAATTGAATATTCTCGCTATTTCCGGCACTCCTGACACCGTTCAGGACAAGGGGATGACGGCGATGGCACGGATGCGGGCGGTCGATGCAGCAGTGCTGGTGCTGGCGCGAGAGGGCGTGAACTGCGCCTTCGGGGTGCCAGGGGCGGCCATCAATCCCTTCTACTCCGCATTGCGTGCACATGGCGGCATCCGCCATATCTTGGCGCGCCATGTCGAAGGGGCGTCCCACATGGCCGATGGCTACACCCGCGCCAAGGCGGGCAACATCGGAGTGTGTATCGGTACTTCGGGTCCGGCGGGAACGGACATGATCACCGGCCTCTACACGGCCCAAGCCGACAGCCTGCCGATCCTGTGCATCACCGGCCAGGCGCCGCGCGCGCGCATCTACAAGGAGGACTTTCAGGCCGTAGACATCGAAGCCATCGCCAGGCCCGTCACCAAATGGTCCGTCACGGTGCGTGAGCCGGCACTCGTCCCACAGGTCTTCCAGCAGGCCTTCCACCTCATGCGCAGTGGCCGCCCCGGCCCGGTGCTGATCGACCTGCCGGTCGACGTGCAGACCGCCGAGATCGAGTTCGACATCGATGCCTATGAGCCATTGGTGCCCTACAAGCCCGCGGCGACACGCAAGCAGATCGAGAAGGCGATCGCCATGCTGCAGGCCGCGGAGCGGCCACTGATCGTCGCCGGCGGTGGCATCATCAACGCCGATGCCTGCGAGGAGCTCGTGCGCTTCGCGGAGATCACCGGCATTCCGGTGATCCCCACGCTGATGGGCTGGGGCTGCATTCCCGACGACCATCCGCTGATGGCTGGCATGGTTGGGCTGCAGACCAGCCATCGCTATGGCAACGCGACGATGCTGCAATCCGACTTCGTCATCGGCATCGGCAACCGCTGGGCCAACCGACACACCGGCTCGATCGAGACCTATACGGCTGGCAGGAAGTTCGTGCATGTGGACATCGAGCCGACGCAGATCGGCCGTGTCTTCGGCCCCGACTTCGGCATCGTCTCCGACGCCAAGGCAGCGCTGGTGCTGTTCTGTCAGGTCGCGGAAGAGATGCGGGCGGAGGGAGTGCTGAGGGACCGCACCGCCTGGTCCGCTGCCTGCCTGCATCGGAAGCATACTATGTTGCGGCAGACGCATTTCGACCAGGTCCCGCTGAAGCCCCAGCGTGTCTTCGAGGAGATGCTCGGTCATGCCGGCCGGACCACCTGCTACGTCACCACCATCGGCAACTCGCAGATCATGGGCGCGCAGTTGCTGAAGGTCTACGAGCCGCGCAACTGGATCAACTGCGGCCAGGCCGGCCCGCTCGGCTGGACGCTGCCGGCGGCCCTCGGCGTTCGCGCCGCCGATCCAGATCGGAAGATCGTCGCCCTCTCCGGCGACTATGACTTCCAGTTCCTGATCGAGGAGCTCGCCGTCGGTGCCCAGCACAAGCTGCCCTACCTGCATGTGGTGGTGAATAACAGCTATCTCGGCCTGATCCGCCAAGCGCAGCGCGGCTTGGGGATGGATTTCGAGGTCAGCCTGGCCTTTGAAAACATCAACGCCGGCGAAGACCCGGATGCCGTGCCGGGCTGTGGGGTGGATCACGTCGCGGTGGCGGAGGGCCTTGGTTGCAAGGCGATCCGCGTGAAATCGCCGAACGAGTTCGGGGAGGCCTTCGCCCGCGCCGAGGCGCTGATGGAGCAGCATGGCGTGCCGGTGGTGTTGGAGTGCATCCTGGAACGGACGACCAACATCGCCATGGGCACCGAGATCGATGCCGTGAATGAGTTCGAAGAGATACTCTGCCTCGATCCTCGGTTGAGCAGCGCCAATGGCTGGACGGCGCCGAAGGCCCAGTCGGCCGATAACGAGATGCTAGAGGAGGTTGTTACACACTGAAATCGCTGTGGCCAAGGTTGCCGGTGGCCGGCCTGGTGGCATCGTTCAGCGGCCCGTCGCGTGTGAGCGCGAGACGGCGGTTGCGCGATGTCACGCTGCTGTGCGGCGATACGTCTCCGCTCTGGACGGTCGCTGCCTGACCACCCGTCATGTCGTCATAAAGCGCCTCACCACATTCTCCAGCAGGCGGGAGACCGGCCCGGCAAAGGCCCGGC
>NZ_JCACHU010000039.1:0-8691 GCF_059504005.1 Belnapia sp.
ATGTCCTGCCGCAACGCATTCAGAGTACAGGAGTTCTTCATGGACGGGCTCTTAGCTTTGACTCTCCGGTCCCGAGGCGCACATCTGCTTCCGACGCGCCGGGGGTTGCTCGATGCGGTCGTACGACAATGCCTCTGCCGCGAAAGATGATCCTGAATTCGCAAATAGCCAAGGCCAGCCGATCGGTTCGGATTGTACATTTGGCTGCCGGGATTGAGCGTATCGACGAGTTGCCGCCCAGCGCCGCTCCCTGCGCCGGATCTTTGAGCGTTCTGCTGATGGCTTGGGACAAGGGATCGCCTTGCGGCGGTCCAAAGGACCCCGAACTGGCACCGGGGTTATGCGGAGATGAAGCGGAACGTGCTGCCCGTTCGCTCAGCATAGCCTACGCCGGGATAGGGCCAATGGTACCCGAGCATCTTGATCTTCTCGGCTGCCACACGGTCCAGGATGCTGCGGCGGGTGCTGAGGGCGATCTCCGGCTCGGTATCGAAGCCGAAATGCCAGTCCGGATGTTCGAAGAAGACAAGGTTGCTCGTGACCACGTCGCCGTTGATCAGCAAGGGGTCGCTGCCGGCCAGCTCGAACGAGACGTGGCCGGGCGTATGGCCGCGAGTCGCCACGACCCGCATCCCTGGCACGATCTCATCGCCGGGCCTCACGAGGGCGAGGCGATCGCCGATGGCCCCGAGATCGCGCTGCGAGCCGCGGGCAAAGGCGTGCAATGCAGACGGAAGCGTCTGTTCATAGTTTCGGTCCGTCCAGTAGGCGTACTCCGCTTCGCTCACGATGTACTGGGCGTTCGGGCACAGAAGCCGTCCGTCGGGTCGGATCGTGCCGCCGGCATGGTCCGGATGGACATGCGTGAACACGACCTTGGTGATGGCGCCAGGGTCGACGCCCGCCGCCCTCAGGTTGCGTTCTAGCGCACCGGCGCTCGCCTGGAATTTGTCTCCGGAGCCGAGGTCGACGAGGATGAGGTCGTCTCCGCTCTGGATGAGCGGAATGTTCACGTGAAAGGGTGCCTCCTCCGCGTTTCCTCCCAGCCGGGCGAGGATGGCTGGCCGATCGGATCGTGGGGTGTCCGGGAGGATGACCTCCGCCGGAAGCATGATGAATCCGTCGCTGAACACCCGGATGCCGAACGCGCCGTGCGAGAACGCGTGAGGTGCCACCTGCGGCGGGCCGGACGACTCATCCCGGTCGTTCGGGCGTGTGATGTATCCAGCCGCGATGTTGCTCGCGTCGAGGCGGCGAGACGGACCGACCGTGTTGGAAGGCGTCATGACCCTCTCATTGCTCGTGCTTTCATTCTCGTTCAGCCTTGGTAAACCTCCCCTTTCGAACCGCCGGGCGGTGGCCAAGCCGATGGCGCTATTTGCGCCGGTGATCACGGCGACTTTCCCGTCGGGCCGACCCATGATGCGATCTCCTGGCAGGTTGCGATGGTGGTCAGTCCAACCTTCTGGGGAGGTCACACCCCAGCATAGACGAGGCGGGTGAACAGGTCGGGGCCGATGACGAAGCCGCCCCATTTCGCGTCGTAGGGTGTCGTGGGCTTGGCCGCGATCACCTCCTGCAGCGGCATGCCCTTCCGCTTCAGCACGGCCACGGCCTCGCGCACCTCGACCAGCATATCGCGGAATTCCTGCAAATCCTGTCGGTTGCCAACCGGCTGGCCATGCCCCGCGATGACGATGGTGTGGCCGGTCGTCGCCGCCAGATTTGCCTCGGCCGCGCGGATCGAGCCGTTTATGCTGCCGCCGGTGGAATAGTCGATGAAGGGATAGACACCGTTCCAGAAGGTGTCCCCGGTGTGCAGGATATCGGGCTCCACGAAGCGTACGGAGATGTCGCTGTCGGTATGCGCTGCGCCGTAGTGGCGCAACTGCAGCGTGGTGCCGTTGGTCCGCAGCGCGTGCTCTTCCGCGAAGACCTCCACCGGCAGGCCACCGGGCGGTAGGGCGGGAAAGTCATAGGACCAGTCTTCCACCCGCTGCGTGGTCGAAAGGTGCTTGCGGGTGTTTTCATGTGCCAGGATCCGAGCGCCGACCGAATGCAGCCAGGTATTGCCGTCGGCATGGTCGAAGTGCCAATGGGTGTTGATTAGCTGCGTCACAGGCTCAGCGCCGAGTTTGGCAAGCGCGCCCGTCATTTGCCGCCGCGAGACGCCGATGCCCGCGTCCACCAGCAGCTTGCCGTCTGGTCCGGTCAGCACCGCGACGTTGCCGCCGGAGCCTTCGAGCACGGCGACGCCGCCGCGCAGCCGGTAGACCGTGATCGGCGCCTGTGCCGCTTCCGCCCTGATCATGTCTACGATCCCCCGAGCCTCGGCGAAGGCCTGGCGTGGGGTCAGCCAGGCGCCAGACGCGACAAGAGCCGGCGCGCTCAGGCAGCAGAGGCAGAAGACGCGGCGCGAGGTCGCCGCTCGGCGGGGCATTGTCATGGCGTCTCCGGTTGCGCAGCTACCTGCGCCTGCTGGGAAGGTTCCTGCCACGCGGCCTTAAGCGACGAAGCTCAGCAGCTCCGCATTCGCCCGGTCCTTGAGCGTAGTGCACATGCCACGCGGCGCGCCGTCATAGATCTTCAGCGCCGCGCCATGGACCATCTTTGAGGACAGAATCGCCGAGGCGGCGCCCCGGATCATAGGCCCAAATCGGAAAGACTTGGATGGTCGCTGGGCCGCGGCCCGCTCCGGTCCCAGTGGAACAGGCGCTCGGCCTCGGTGATCGGCAGGTCGTTGATGCAGGCGTGACGTGCCCGCATCAAACCCCGCTCGTCGAACTCCCAGTTCTCGTTGCCGTAGGATCGGAACCACTGGTCGGCCTCATCGCGGCACTCGTAGGCGAAGCGGACGGCGATCCGGTTGTCGGTGAATGCCCAAAGCTCCTTGATCAGGCGGTACTCACGCTCGCGCTCCCATTTGCGGGCAAGAAACTCAATGACCGCGGGCCGCCCCTGCAGGAACTCGCTGCGGTTCCTCCAGCGGCTGTCGACCGTGTAGGCGAGCGCGACGCGCGCCGGGTCGCAGGTGTTCCAGCCGTCCTCGGCAGCCCTGACCTTCTGGATGGCCGTCTCACGCGTGAACGGCGGTACGGGCGGGCGAAACTCGGTCATGTCGGTTCCCTCCGTGTTCATATTCCAGTGCTCAGGACAAGCGGAGAAAGGCCAGCAGGTCCTCGTTGAGCCGGTCCTTCAGGACCGTGGCCATGCCGTGCGGCGCACCCTGGTACACCGTCAGCGTGGCGCCGCGGATCATCTTCGACGACCGCAGGGCCGCGGCCTGGATCGGCACGATCTGGTCGTCGTCGCCATGCAGCACGAGCGTCGGCACGTCGAACCGCTTGAGGTCCTCGGTGGTGTCGGTCTCCGAAAAGGCCTTGATGCAGAAGTAGGAGGCCGGGAATCCGGCCATCATGGACTGCCGCCAGAAATCATCCCGCACGCCTTGCGAGACCGTCGCCCCGGGCCGGTTGTAGCCGTAGAAGGGCAGGCTCAGCTCCTTCCAGAACGCCGAGCGGTCGGCCGCCACGGAGGCGCGCAGCCGGTCGAAGGCCTCGATCGGGGTGCCGAGAGGGTTGGCCGGCGTCTTGAGCATCAGCGGCGGGATGGCGCTGATCAGCACCGCCTTGGCCACACGGCCGGTGCCGTGGCGCCCGATATAGCGCGCCACCTCGCCGCCGCCGGTGGAGTGGCCGACATGCACCGCGTCACGCAGGTCGAGCGCCTTCACGAGCGCGGCGAGGTCATCGGCGTAGGTGCTGAGGTCGTTGCCGTTCCACGGCTGGCCGGAGCGGCCATGGCCGCGGCGGTCGTGGGCGATGCAGCGGTAGCCGCGCGAGGCCAGGTAGAACATCTGGTCTTCGAACGCATCCGCGGTCAGCGGCCAACCATGGCTGAAGACCACCGGCTGCCCGAAGCCCCAGTCCTTGTAGTAGATCTCGGTGCCGTCCTCGACGGTGATGGTTGGCATGATGGTCTCCTCGGATCCGGGTTGGGGGGGCGGGTCGACCGCGTGGAGCGCATGCGCCTGCTCAGCGCGGCGCTACCTTCTGGTCAAGGAAGTCGCGGATCATGGGCGCCATGACGTCGAGCTTGTCCTCAAGGGCGAAGTGCCCCGTGTCGAGGAGGTGCAGCTCGGCAGCCGGCAGATCGCGCTGGAAGGGATGCGCGCCCGCGGCTGGGAAAATCTTGTCCTTGGCGCCCCAGGTGATCAGGGTCGGCGGCTGCCGCTCGCGGAACCAAGCCTGGACCTCCGGATAGAGCGGCAGGTTGGTTCGGTAGTCGTAGAACAGGTCGAGCTGGATCTCAGCATTCCCAGGGCGGTCGAGCAGCGCCTGATCATGCACCCAGTTGTCCGGCGCGATGCGGGAGACGTCGCCCACCCCGTCGGTGTACTGGAACTTCGTGGTTTCCGGCGCGACGAGGAAGCGCAGCGCCTCGCGGCGCGCAGCCGAGCCGTCCGCCCAATAAGCCTTGATCGGGTTCCAGAACTCGCCGAGCCCCTCCTCGTAGGCGTTGCCGTTCTGCACGATCAGCCCGGCGATTCGCTCCGGCTGCGCAAGCGCGAGGCGCCAGCCGACTGGCGCGCCGTAATCCATGACGTACATGGCGTAGCGGCGCACCCCGATCTGGTTGAGCAGGGCGCCGACGAGTTCCCCGTACCGGTCGAAGGTGTAGGCGAAGGTGCTGCGGTCGGGCATCGCACTCTGGCCGAAGCCTGGGTAGTCCGGCGCGATCACCCGGTAGCGGCCGGCGAGCGCCGGGATGAGGTTACGGAACATATGCGACGAGGTCGGGAAGCCGTGCAGGAGCAGCACGGCCGGCGCATCGGCGGGACCTGCCTCGCGGTAGAACATCTCCACGCCGTCGATGACAGTGGTCCGGTGATGGGTGACCACCGGGGCTGCGCAGGCCGGGGGCGCTGCGCTTGCAGTCCGCGCCGCGCCCACTGCGGCCGCGGCGGCGAAGACGCCAGCGCCGCCGAGCAGGACAGCGCGGCGTTTCCGGCGGTGGATTGCGTCCGCCTCCGGGTGCGCCGGTTCGGCTTCTGGCGCCTGTCTTAGCGAAGGAAGGATGTTGCTCATGGATGTCCTCCTGACCATGGGATGACGGTAGGCTCCACGGCGGCACGGAATCCTTGGCGAAAGTCTGCGGAATCCTGGTTTTTGCTGTCGCGATCACTGGCCCTCGGCATTACGCAGGTTCCCGGATGAAGGCGCGGCGACGCTTGGCGCAGGACGCTGCCCATGCCTCGCCACGGTGTAGGGCGGGGCAGGCCGCAAGTTCTCCAGCGCGGCTCGCTGGCTACTGGGATCTCCACTAGTGGAGAGCGAGGCCTTCCCGATTTCTCAAGCGGCCGGTTTTTTCCCGCGGGTCACGACGGCGGACGCCTGGGCGCCGGCGCTATTGCCTTTGAGGCGCCCAATTGGCGATGCTGCGGCCGCTGGCGGCAGGGAGGCGAATGTGCCTGCGCAAGGGCCGGTCTACGCGTATGGGCGCTTGGAGATCGATCTCGGCCGTCGGGAGCTGCGCGCGCGCGGCACGCCCGTCGCCCTCGGAGACCGCGCCTTCGAGATCCTCGCAGTGCTGGTCCAGTCCGCAGGCGATCTGGTCACCAAGGAACGGTTGATGCGCCGCATCTGGCCGGGCGCGGTGGTTGAGGAAAACACGCTGGAGGGCCACGTCTCGGCGCTCCGCAGGGCGCTTGGCCCGGACCGGGAGATATTGAGGACAGCCTATGCGCGCGGCTACCGACTCATGGGCACGTGGGCGGTCGCGCCGGAGGATGCTCCGGCTGGTGCCGCGGTGCCGAAAGGCCCAGCGACCCCGGCGCCCCGGCATCCCCGCAGCAACCTCCCGGCAGCGGGTTCGGACCTCATCGGCCGGGCCGTCGCCGTGCGGCATGTGCTTGAGCTCCTAGCCGCTCATCGCGTCGTCACGCTTACGGGCGTCGGCGGGATCGGCAAGACGAGGTTGGCACTGGAGGCCGCTCGCGGCATCTCGGAAGCCCTCCGGGACGACTTCCACCTCTGGTTTATCGAGCTCGCCTCGCTGAAGGACGGGAGCCTCGTGCCCTTTGCAGTGGCGCGCGCAATCGGGCTGGCGCCCGGCGCTGACGCCTCCTCCGCCGAGGCCGTCACCCAGGCAATCGGCGACGCAAGGACGCTCCTGGTCCTCGACAACTGTGAGCATGTGATCGACGCGGCCGCCGCGCTGGCGGATACGGTCCTACGACTCTGCCCGCGCGCGACCGTGCTCGCCACCAGCCGGGAGTTGCTGCGCATAGACGGGGAGCACGCCTATCGCGTTCCCCCGCTCGATCTCCCGGCGGAGCGGGTAGACGCGGATCGCCTGCTCGACTGCGGCGCGACGGCGCTCTTCATCGCGCGAGCCCGGGCGCTCGAAGCCGGCTTTTCCCAGGGGAGCGGTGACGCCGCCGCGATCGCCACGATCTGCCAGCATCTGGACGGCATCCCGCTCGCCATCGAATTTGCCGCTGCGCGGGCGGCATCGATCGGGGTCGGGCAGGTCGCCGCCGGCCTGGGCGACCGCTTCGGCCTGCTGACCGTCGGCCGGCGTACAGCGGTACCGCGGCACCAGACCCTGCGCGCCGCCCTCGACTGGAGCTACGAGCTGCTGCCGGACGGCGAGGCGGCCGTGCTGCGCCGCCTCGCCGTCTTCGCAGGCGCCTTTCCGCTCGAGGCCGCTATCGCGGTAGCGGGGAATACTGCCCGGCAGTCGGTCGTGGACTGCCTCGCGGGCCTTGTCGCCAAATCCCTCGTCGTTGCCGATCTTGGGGGCCCCGCCCCGCACTACCGCCTGCTTGAGACGGTCCGCGCCTACGCGCATGAGAAGCTGCAAGGCGCCGGCGAGCAGCCACAGGTCATGCGACGCCACGCCGAGTATTACTTGGCGCTTTCCGCGCAAGCCGAAGCGGAGGGTGAGACGCGGGCCGAGGCGGATTGGTCGGCGGCTTATGGGCGGCACCTGGACGACTGGCGCGCCGCCCTCGACTGGGCCTTTTCCCCAGACGGCGACGCGGCGATCGGCCTAGCCTTGACCATTGGCCTCTTGCCGGTCTGGTTCAAGTTGTCGCTGATGGGCGAGTGCCGCAACCGCGTCGCAGCGGCGCTGGCCTGTCCGCGCCTCGAGCCGGACCTCCGCAGTTCCATGCGGCTCAACGCTGCGCTGGCCGAGGCGCTCTTCTACACGGACAGGGGGGCGGTGCCCGATGTCGCCGCAGCCTGGGACACCGTGCTCACGAACGCCGACCGGCTCAATGACGTCGAGCATCGGCTCTGGGCGCGGTGGGGGTTATGGCTTCACCAAATGGTCCGCGGCACATTCCGCGAGGCGCTTGCTTCCGCGCGTAGCTTCCGCAATCTGGCAGCCGACCCCGCCGACCTCGCGGCCGGCGACCGCATGCTCGGCTTCTCGCTGCATTTCCTTGGGGAGCAGGCGCAGGCCCGCAGTCAGCTCGAGGCCTCGCTCGCGCGGCGCCTCGGCGGGGCGGCGCGCCCGACAATTCGGGTGCCCTACGACCAGGGGCTGGCGACCCGTGCCTATCTGCCTCGCGTCCTTTGGCTGCAGGGGTTTCCAGAGCGGGCGATGCGCGCTGCCACGGAGGTGGTTCGGGATGCGCGGGAGGGCGGCCACTGGCTCGCCTTCTCCGTCGCGCTCGTGCAAGCGGGATGCCCCGTCGCGCTGCTGACCGGGGACCTGCGGACGACTGAAGAGTTCGTCGCTGCGCTGATCGACACGGCGACCGCGCATGGCCTGGGTTTCTGGCGCGCCGAGGGCCGCTGCTACGAGGGGATCCTGCGCGCCATGAAGGGAGATGCCACGGGCGGACTGGAGACGTTTCGCAGGGCGGTTCAAGAGTTGTCGGACCACGGCACCGGCATGAACCTCTCCGGACACCTTGCGGGAATGGCGGGCGCCCTGGCGGGCACCGCGGAGGCGACCCATGGCGCGACGCTGGTCGAGGAGGCGCTGTGTCGAGGCGAGAGACACGAAGACCGATGGTGTGTTCCGGAGCTGCTCCGCCTGCAGGGCGAGTTCCTGCTGCACGCAGGGGCGCCCGACACCGAGGCCGAGGCGCTGTTTCGGCAGGCGCTCCGGTGGGCCGGTCAGCAGGACGCCCCATCCTGGGCGCTGCGATCGGCCACCAGCCTCGCCCGCTTGTTGCGGAGCAATCAGCGGCTGGACGAGGCACGGGCCGTGCTCGCGCCGGTCTACGCTGCGTTCAACGAGGGCCAAAAGACAGCCGACCTCATGCTCGCTGAGCGCCTTTTGCTAGCGATTGGCCGAACGGGCCAGGAACGCCCGAGGGAACCTCGGCGCAAGCCTTCGCCGCCGCGCTTGACGGCCCTGTCGCAATGATCTCGGACGACAGTTTGGTGCATCGTCGTTCCGAAAAGCCGTTGCTCCGAGCCCGCACGCCAGCTCCAAACCCAGCCCAAGCAGAAACACCGAGCCAAGCCGAATAAGCGAGCCTTATTGCATGTGAAAGACGCATGCCGCGACGGGCCGAGATACCTGTCGAATGCGCTTCTGCCTGCCCCACCATCACGACCGCAATCTCACGACACTGGCCCCAACACGCGAAAGGCCAGCCCCGAGGCCCACCGGCATCCTCCCGCCATCGAGGACAGCAGAGGGGAGCCTCCCCATGGCGTACAGGATCAG
>NZ_JCACHU010000040.1:0-8646 GCF_059504005.1 Belnapia sp.
GACCCGTTTCGCAGCTCTGGCGCTAGCCGCTTGACTTCGCCGACAGTATCAGGTGGCTATCAAGATCGCCGGGGCGAAGCACTGGCTCTGGCGTGCCGTCGATCAAGCCGGAATGGTGCTCGACGTGCTGGTGCAGAGCCGGCGCGACAAGAGGGCAGCGAAGCGCCTGCTGCGGAAGTTGTTGAAGCGGCAGTGCCGGGCGCCGCGTGTCATGGTCACTGACAAGCTCCCAAGCTACGGAGCGGCCAAGCGGGAGGTGATGCCTGGTATCGAGCACCGCCAGCACAAGGGCCTGAACAACCGGGCGGAGAATTCGCACCAACCGACGCGACGACGAGAGCGGCAGATGAAGCGCTTCAAGTCGGCACGGCAGGCCCAGCGCTTCCTTTCCGCCCACGATCAGATCGCCAACCTCTTCCATCTCCGCCGCGACCACGTCACCGCCAGCGAGTATCGCGTCGCAAGGGCGCGTGCGTTCCAAACATGGGCCGACGTCAGCGAGGTCACCGCCGCAGCCTAAACTCCAATCCGCATCGGCCCTCGGCCAACCAACTCAGTCAGCCTTGCGCCGACAACTTGACGGTACCGTCGGCGGCCGAGAAGGTGTGCATGGTCGAGGAGACCTATACGCCGGGTGCCTCGGTGAGCTCAGTCGCCCACCAGCACAGGGTGAACCCAAACCAGCTCTTCTCCTGGCGCCACCTAGCGGCCAAGGGGGCCTACACCGCGGCGGCTGCGGGCGAGGGTCGAAGCACTGCTTCGACGTGCCTGCTTCCGAGCACCGAGCGCTGCAGCAGCAGGTTCGTGAGCTCCATCGGCTGCTGGGCAAGAAGAAGACGCTGGAGGCCGAGATCCTCAAAGAGGCCCTACAGCAGGTCAAACGCAAAAAAATTCGCTTCTGTGCGCGCCCTTCCTGGCAAGATCGTTGATCGGCTCTTCAGCTCAACCGCGGTGAAGGCCTTCGCTGAAGCCCTCGGCGTCGCCCGATCCGGCCTCGCTCGATCGGCCAGGGATCCAGCGCTTGGACGACGAGGTAGACCGCCCGTGCCGGAGCACGACCTCCTGGCCCGCATCAATGGTGCTGACCGCCGAGTTGCCGACCTACGGCTACCGGCGGCTCCATGCCCTGCTGCGCCAGCAAGCGGAACTGGAGGGCTGGCCACCTCCGAACCCGCCATGCGGGTGGGGTGAGGCGCCGCCATGACGGACGTGTCGCCGTCGAGGCCCGCAACACCCGCTGGTGCTCGGACGGCTTTGAGATCGCCTGCGACAACGGCGAGCGGGTCAGGGTGGTGTTTACCCTCGACTGCCGCGAACGGGAGGCCATCACCTATATCGGCACCACCAGCGGCATCACCTCCGAGCACATGCGGTACATGATGGTCGAGGCCGTCGAGCGACGGTTCGACCTCGTCAACCGCTTGCCAAAGGCCATCGAGTGTCTCAACGACAACGGCAGTTGCTACGTCGCCCGAGAGACTCGATGGTTCGCCAGCAGCCTCGGCATGCTCCCCGGAACCACCCCACTCCAGAGCCCGCAGAGCAACGGCATGGCCGAGGCCTTCGTCCGCACCTTCAAGCGCGATGACGCCCGCGTCCGACCCTGCCCAGATGCCCAGAACGCACTGCAGTCAGGTCCACCTGGTTCACCCACTACCAGGAGGCCCAACCCCATAGCGCGCTTGGTTACCGGTCCTCGCGTCAGTTCAACCGTGCCACGATAACAGCCTGACTCTGTCCATTCCAACGAACGTCTCTTCTGGTGGTTACTCCACACCTCTACTTCGGCACATCGATGTCGTTGGGGGGCGACCACACCATCAAAGCCTTGCTGAGGGTCTTGTCTCGAACCCCCATGCCGCCTCGCGGGCTGGGCTGCCCGCCTTAGCCGCCAGAACCAGCTGCCGAAGGTCCGCAGGTAAAGGTGCTACCACAGTTGATCCGATACAGCATCACGAACATCAAATCCGAAGCAGTGATTCTGCGTAGCATCGAACTGATTCAACAATCTTGTGCCACTCCCCGTTCGAGCCGGGCAATTTCTTCCTCGATTGCAGCCTTCTGGCGACGAAGCGCGGCAAGTCGCCGCGCTGTAGCTTCGCCCCGTTCTACTTCGGCCTCCTCTGCACCCAGGACCTTCTTTTTGAACGCAATCACTTCGGAGCGTCGAAGGTCAGGCCGCAGCAGCCCGCTTTGCTTGGCTTGTTCCAGCGCAGCATCAGGTAGCGTTGAGAGGTAGTAGATAGTCGTGTAGTTTTGCGGCAGCCCATCAGACGGCAGCCGGCCGCTCTCTATTGCGACGGTCGCCGCTCTAATCTGGAAGGCCGTGCGCGGCGAGAATGGCAGATCGCGGTCGATCATGGCGTTGAACTCGCCATGGGGGAGCCGTTCCTTTGCCAAGTTCAGGTACCTCCCGATGGTGAGGAAGGTCGCCTGCGCCCGCTGCCAAAGCGTGTTGATCTCCCGTGCGAAGTCCTCGCGGCGCTCGTAACGCACCAGTGCGCCGTTCAGGATCTCGATCCGCCCGTCCCCTTCAGGCATCACCTCTACGGGCGGCCTGCGGTCGGCAAGCAGTTTCTTTGGGACTGTTGGGCTAAGCCGTGCCATGAGCGGCCTCCCGCTTGCGGCTGCGAGCCTTCGGCTTCGGCTTCGGCTTCGGCTCCGCTTCCTCCTGGGTCGATGGACTATCGATCCCGAGCCGCTGCTTCACGTAAGTCCAGAGGGTCCGAACTTCATCGCAGCCGACATGGCCAGTGATATCGACCAGACCGTACCCCTTTGAGCCCGCCCGGTTGTAGTCCGCCCGCTCGCCCAGCTCGATAGGGCACAGCTCGGCCGCCGCTAGCAGCATCCCCTTCTCGGCAGCGACATTAAGCCGAGGCCGAGAGAAATTGATGACAACGATAGGCTTCGCTCCGCTGGCGCGCAGCGCTTTTAGGTATGGCACGGCCGATTCCACATCGTCGAAGGAGGCGCGGCACGGGACAAGGATGAGGTCAGCTGCGGTGATGAGGCGGCGCATCTCAACCGGATGGGCCTCGATGCTCGGCGGGGTGTCGATGAAGAGGACATCGCTGGACTCGATGCCATCCTCTGCTGTCAGCGCCTCGGCATCAGTCCATTCGACTTGGTAATGCACAATCCCTGGGACGTCGCCCGGTCGCCGCCGCGCCCAACGCGTCAAGGTCCGCTGGGGGTCGAGGTCCGCAGTCGAGACGGTAAACCCGTCGTGTGCGGCCGCAGCGGCGAGATTTCGTGCCGTGTTCGTCTTTCCGCAGCCCCCTTTGGGGCTGCTGATGACAATCCGCAGCATTGCGTGCTCCCTCATGCGGCAGGGAACCCCCCGGTCCTTTCATGCCGCGTCGAAGGGGTATCACGCACAAGGTTAATCTCGCCACAGGTACGTTAAGCGAACTGCGGCGACCAAAGGTTTAGCCGGCTAAACTTTTGCTAGCAGCACTGAGCGAGCGCCGGCGCTGCAGGGGCCATGCTGGCCAAACGTGCGTATTGCTAGAAGCTTCATGCAAGCCCGCTTCGGGACCTCCTGGTACTGTACTCATTGAATCGTGGCGGCTTGGGAGAACGCACCTGAATATGACCCTGCATCAGATGATGAATCCACCCGATGAACTCTGGGTTGAAAGCTTCGGCTGGAGCTACGGAGTGGGCGACAAGGTGATGCAGGTTGCCAACGACTACAAGCGCGATGCCTATAACGGCGACCTCGGCCTAGTGTCAGCCATCAATCCAGAGGAGGCCAAGCTGGTGGTGAGCTTCGAGGGGCGAGAGGTGGCGTACGGCTTCGGCGAGCTGGACGAGTTGGTGCTGGCCTATGCCACCACCATTCACAAAGTCCAAGGCTCGGAGTACCCGGCCGTCCTGATCCCGCTAAGCACTCAGCACTATGCCATGTTGGCCAGAAACCTACTTTACACCGGCGTCACCCGGGGCAAGCGGCTTGTGGTGCTGGTCGGACAGCGCCGAGCGCCGGCGATTGCGGTCAGGAGCGGCAGCGCCCGGCGCCGTTGGTCCAAGCTCGGCGAATGGCTCGGCGCCGTGGTGCGCTCAGACCACCGGCAGCAGAGCCAGGGGCAGCGGCTGTCCGATGCTCGGGCAACCCGGTGACTGTCATGCCCCAGCGCCATGCCGAGACCTCGTTGTACCCGGCAGTCAAAGCTTATCTGGAACTTCTGGGTTACGAGGTCAAAGGCGAGATCTGTGGCTGCAACATCGTGGCGGTGCGGCCAGGTGAGCCGCCCTGGCTCGTCGTCACCGAGCTCAAGACGGGTTTCACCCTCGAGCTGATCCTGCAGACCGTCGGCCGCTTCGCTGCGGCCGATGAAGTCTGGCTGGCGGTCCGGTTATCGCAACGTGGGCGGGACCGGCGCGTCCACAAGCTCTGCCGTCTGCTCGGCTTCGGCCTGCTGGCCGTGGATCCCATCCACCATCTGGTTGAGGTGCTGGCCGAGTCTACAGCCTATCGGCCTCGCCCCAACCGCAAGCGCCGCAGCTTGCTGCTGCGCGAGCACAGCCGGCGGCGCGGCGACCCCACCCAGGGCGGGACATCGCGTACTCCGATCATGACGGCCTACCGCCAGCAGGCGCTGGCCTGCGCGGCGGCACTGCAAGAGGGAGCCCGCCGGCCGCGCGACCTCAAGGCCATCGCGCCCGATGCTGGCCGCATCCTGCTGCGCAATGTGTATGGCTGGTTCGAGCGTGCCGAGCGCGGCGTGTACGGCCTTACCGGCTCAGGTAGGCAGGCCGTTCTGCAGCAGCAGGTTGGCTTTCCGAATGACTGAGATACCGAAGACGCTACGGATTGGAACAGCCGGCTGGTCGATCCCGACGGCGCAAGCCGATTGCTTTCCGCGGGAAGGCAGCCATCTCCAGCGCTACAGCCAGCGGCTTTCTGCAGTCGAGATCAACTCGTCCTTCTATCGGTCGCATCGGGCCAGCACCTATGAGCGCTGGGCCGCCAGTGTTCCGCCCGACTTCCGGTTCGCCGTGAAGGTGCCGAAAGAAGTCACCCACACCCGAAGGCTCGCCAACACCACGGAGCCGCTAGCGCGGTTCCTGGAGGAGGTCCGCCTGCTTGGAACCAAGCTTGGGCCCTTGCTGATCCAGCTCCCGCCCAGCCTGGTCTTTCAGCCAGACCTCGTCGCCGAGTTCCTTCAGCATCTGCGCAACAGCTTCGCTGGTGATCTGGCCTGCGAGCCGCGGCATCCAACGTGGTTCACCGACGAGGTCGATGCCGTGCTGGCTGCGCACCGCGTGGCGCGTGTCGCCGCCGATCCGGCACCGGTCCCGCGCGCCGCCGAGCCCGGTGGATGGCAGGCGCTGACCTATTTTCGGCTGCACGGCTCGCCACGCATGTACTACTCGCCCTATCCGCAGGCCTATCTCGATCGGCTGCGGCACCGCTTCTCCAGCATCGACGGAGAGGTCTGGTGCATCTTCGACAACACCGCTGAAGGGGCCGCGACACACGATGCGCTGGTGGTCGCAGCCTAACCGTCTCGCCCCGATGCCAAACCGCCGCCAGCATGACCCGGACCGGTCGCTTGGTGGACTGAGCGCGGGCGTCGGCAGGCACGGCGTCAGCGTGGCGCCTTCGCCTTGCGGGCCGTAAACTCGGCGACCAATCGGTCCGTCTCTGCTTGGGACGGTGGCTTCACCGGCCGCGCTGGCCGGCTAGCCTCCGTGCGGCTGGCCGGTCTGGAAGTCTTGGCTTGCCAAGACGCCGCGCCGGCCTCGGTCAACGTCTTCGGGATCTTTGCCAGGAAGCGTGATGGCTTGCCGGCCCAGTCGCGGCGGTGCCGCACCCAGCTCAGCCGCAGCGAATGCCGGGCTCGGGTGACGCCGACATAGAAGAGCCGGCGTTCCTCGGCGATCGCGCCCTGCTGCTCCGCCTGCCAATTCGGCCAGACGCCCTCCTCGAGCCCCGCCAGCAGCACATGGTCGAACTCCAATCCCTTGGCTCGGTGCAGCGTCAGCACCTGCACGGCGTCGGCGGGCTCGGCTTCGCCGGGTATGGCCCCCAGCGCGGCCCCGTCGCAGTAAGCCGCCACGCTGCCGGCCTGCTCCGCTGCCCGCAGCGCGGCCGCCCAGGCACGGCCAAGCTTGCCGTCGAGGCCCAGCCGCTCCGCGATCTCGCTGGCCTCGGCCGCCAGCCGCAGCGCATCAGCCGGGCCGAGCGCCTGTCGGGCCACACCGTCCGCAATTTCGCCTGCCACGCCGAGCACGGCCTCGAGCCCCTGCCGCTCTGCCGGTGTGGCAGGCAGCGTCCCCACGCCAGCGGCCAGGGCAAGACCCCGCTCCGCGGCGTGCTCGCGCAACCGCCCGAACACCGTCCCGCCGATGCCGCGGGCCGGAAAGGCGCAGGCACGGCGGAAGGCATCATCGGCAGCGGGATCCCAGACAGAGGCGCCGGGCTTGCCACCGCGGCCACGGCTCATCGCCAGCCTTAGCCAGGCTATGGCGGCCAGGACCTCCTTCGGCGGCTCGGGCTCTCGGTCGGTGACCAGCCGCACCGGCACGTCTGCTTGGCGCAGCGCGGCCAGGATCGGCTCCGCCACGAAGCCAGCCCGGACCAGCACCGCGCACTCGCGCCAGAGCAGCTCAGGCTGTCGTCGCCGCAGCGCCTGCAGCCAGGCCAAGGCAGCGCCGCCCTCATCCTCCGCGGTCGGGGCTTCCCGGATGGTGATCGAGGGGCCGGGCGGCGCTTTCGGATCAGCCGGGCGCAGGATCTTCGGCAACGCCTCTGGGTCCTCCGCCGCGATCGCGTTGGCGGCGCGCAGGATTGTCGGGGTCGATCGGTAGTTGGTCTCGAGCTTCAGGGCAGGGGGAGCGGCCCGATAGTCCTTCCCGAAGCGCCGGATATGGGCGACGTCGGCACCGCGCCAGCCGTAGATCGCCTGCAGGTCGTCGCCCACCGCAAAGACCCGGCCGGGCTTGCCGGCCAGCAGGCGCACCAGTGCATGCTGGGCATGGTTGGTGTCCTGGTACTCGTCGACCAGGATCTCGGCCCAACGCAGGGACCAATGCGCAGCCAGCTCCGGATCGGCCTGCATGGCCGCGACCGGCAGGGCGATCAGGTCGTCGAAGTCCAAGGCCTGCCGTTCTGCGAGTGCCGACCGATAAGCCGGAAGCACGGCCGCGGCCTGTGCCAGCACCTCCGGCTCGAACCGTCTCAGCGCCGAGGAGCGGGGCAGCCGGCGGGGATCGGTCACGAGACCATTCTTCAGCAGCGACACCGCCTCCTGCAGCAAGCCGGCCGCCTTCCGGTCCTGGATGCCGGCGGCCTGCATCAGCAGCTCCCGAGCGTCGCTCTGGCCCAAGATGGCGAACCCGCGGGGCAGGCCCAGGACCCCGGCGCCATCCTCGATTAGCAGCCGGGCCATGACAGCGTGAAAGGTGCCAACCCAGCGCGGTGTCCGCTCCGGCCCGAGCAGGGCGGCAAGCCGGCTGCGCATCTCGCCGGCGGCCTTGGCGGTGAAGGTGATGCAGAGCAGCCGGTCTGGCGCCTCACCGCCCAGGATGAGGTCCGCCACCCGGCGGATCAGGGTCTCGGTCTTGCCCGAGCCGGCACCGGCCAGCACCAGTACGGGCGCCGGCGCGGTTGCCGCGGCGCGCTGCGCCGGGCTTAGGGGCGCGAGATGCGCAGACATGGGAAAGTCCCGGCAGGCTTGGCTAGAACAGGGTGGTCTGCGGCCGCTGCGGGCTGGTGGCAGCCGGCTTGCGACGCGGCAGGGCAGGGGGCAGGGGGGCCGGCCGGCTGGCGGTCTCGTCGGGCCCGGCATAGCCGTCATCGGCGATCAGCCGCAACTGGACCCCGGTGCCGGTGGCCGCCGCGGCCGGCAGCTCCAGCGGCACTGGCCAGAAGCACTCGACCCGGTCCTCGCCGCGCAGCGCGAGGAACACCACCCGGTCCACCCGGCCAGCGCCGTCGGTCTCCACAGCCAAACGAAAGGCCAGCCCCTCGGCCGCCGCCTCGCCCAGCGCCAGGGAGAGCTGCTGGACCTCCACCTCCTGCCGCTTGAGCGTGCGCTCGGTCGGTTCCTCGGCGGCGCCGCGATAGAAGCGCACCGGCACGCCGTTGCCGTTCCCGCCGATGACGAAGACGAAGTGGGCGCTGTCGTCGAGCACCTCGAGCCAGGGGTAGTCGCCCGAGCTCGCGGCGCGCTGCAGCCGATGCCGGCCAAAGGCAAAGGCGCGGCAGCCGACCGACCACGGATCGTCCCCAAGCTCGTAGCTGGCCATGGCCAGTGCGTCTCGCCGGGCATTAGCGAGCATGCGAGCGCAGATCCGCAGCCGCTCCTCGGTCAAGGCGGGGTGGAAGTCCCAGGGCAGGCGTGCTGGAGAGGGGAGGGGCTGTTCGGCGCTTTCCATCACGCCACCATACCACGGTGTCGGTGCATGCTCGTCGTGGAGTTCGTCGAACTGCTCATCGGAGCCCAGGAGAAAAGGCCTGCGCCTCTGCCTTGCCAAAGCATTCATTGCATTTAAACAACTACAGCTGTGCCATCGTATCTAATTTGGAATAATTTTGTCGTTTACTTCAATCGAGCTTCCTCGCAACTTCATCGTATCTGATACCGCCCCGCCTTGGGACTGACTCGATCGTGAGTTGAGGCGACGCGGAGCGAA
>NZ_JCACHU010000041.1:0-8523 GCF_059504005.1 Belnapia sp.
TAGCGCATGTGCTCGGCAAACCATTGGATAAATTATTGCGTGCCGTGCCCTAGGCTCAGAGCCCGTTTGATAAGGTCAGACGGCCACGAGCCTTCGGAGCTCATCCTGGCCTGCGCTATCCGTTGTCTCACGCCACCATTCACAAAGGGGCCTCGGAGCCGCTCCGAGAGGCACCGATTTATCGCATGGAAGACCCTCGCCAGTTCGCAGGCAAACTTCTGCTGTTCCCCTATCGCGTTTCCTTACTCGGCTGCAGGAAAGCGTCGAACACGAACTCGGCGATGCGCTGGCCTAATCCTTCCCCGTGCTCGCACGCCGTGCGGGTGTGTAGGCCACCCCAGACCCGGGCGTTGGTCGTTTCAGACACGAGATCGGTGTAGGTGGTCCAGGAACGGGTCACCCCGCCCAAGGGGTAGGTGACGCTCACACGTGCCTGGGTGGTGTCGCCGCCGAAGATTTTGCGCAGGATGGTCGCGCCGGCGGCGGAATTCGCACTGTGCAGCGAAGGGTAGTCGGGGAAGTTGGGAGTGATGATCAGCGGCTCCCACGCCGCATCCTGCTCGATGGCCGGATTGCCGAGCGTCTGCCCCGCCCGGATTGCCGTCACCGGGCGCGGGGAGTCATGCCGCCACTTCTCACGCATTCCGGCGATCATGGCGTCGGACATGGCTATGTTGATCAGCGCAAAGAGGCGGGCGGTCTCGGGCAAGTCGAGCCCCCTCGCGTTCGCCTCCTGGCGCGCGACGTCGTTGAGGAGCGGCCCACCGCCGACCGTGAAGAAGATCGCCGTTGCGGTCTGCTCAGCCGTGCGCGCAGGGCTGTCGCGCCCGCCGAGGCGGCGCACCTCGCCGAGTTCCCTGGCGTAGTCAGGAGACCTGACCGGAAGAGGCCCAGGCAGCTCGAACTTGCCGCCGCCAGAGAGCGCGAATGGCTTGATCTTGCCCCAGCCGAGACCGCGCGGCGGCGCGCTGGCCGGATAGGGCCGCCACGACGACGGCGTCGCACCCATCTGGAAGGCCGGATCCGGGGCGCCGAAGTCGTCCACGGCCACCTCGGTCCTTTCGGCCACCAGCCTGCCGAGCGCGATGCCCTCCTCTCGCGCCTCACCCTCTGGCAAGGCGCTGAGCGATTTGGCGAGCGTTGCGTCTAGCCCGATCCGCTGGCCTGGGTAGATCCTGACCAGGATGCCGTGCGCCGCAGCCATAGCGGCCGCCTCGGCCGACGCGCCGGGCCTGCTGACATCCACCTTGTAGGGGGCATACCGCCGCTCGACGGCATTCACCGCATCGAACATTGCGACATGGACATAGCCAAGGACGCGGCTGGCGACCGGCCCGGTCGCGGCGAGCGGTGGGATCGCGTTCACGGCGACCAGGTTCCACTCGGTGACCGCGTTGGCTTTCACCCCAAAGGCGAACAGTACGACACCGAGCAGGACCAATACGACCCGAAAGTTAAGAGCAACTTTCATTGCGACCTCCTTTGCGGAAGGCAAGGGATCAGGCCAGACGTGCTTCTTCTTTGCCGTCATCCATCTAGCTTGGGTGCGGATCCGCAAGTCAAGGGCGGCGTCGAGGGGCCTGTGCGCGACGGCGGCGGGGTGGGCGACAGGGGCTGATCATGACCCTTCAGCGGGCGTTGCAGGCGGTTTCCTGCCCGGAGATCGCCATGTGGACACCGGCCAAGCCATGACAGATGACCAGTTCCGTCTGCTCGAGCCACTGATCCCCGCCGCCAAGCCCGGCGGGCGGCCGCGCAGGACGGACACCCGGAACCTGCTGGACGGGCTCTTCTACCTCGTGCGCACCGGCTGCCAGTGGCGGCACCTACCACCGCCGCCGGCCTTCCCGCCATGGCGTACGGTGTATGGTTACCTACGCGCTTTCCTGCGGGACGGCGTGTGGGAGAGCATCCGCCACCACTTCGTGGTCCTGCTGCGCGAGAGCGCCGGGCGGGAGGCCAGCCCCACCGCGGTGATCGTCGACACCCAGAGCGCGAAGACCACGGAGAGCGGTGGCCCGCGCGGCTGGGATGCCGCGAAGCGACTGAAGGGGCGCAAGCGTCACGTCGCGGTCGACACGGACGGTCTGCTGCTCGGCATCCTCGTGCATGCCGCCGACATCCAGGACGCCGACGGTCTCGGTGACCTGCTGAAGCGCGTGAAGCCGCTCTATGCCTGGCTCCGGGTCGTCTTCGCCGACAACATCTACAATCGGCCTGCCGCCCTGCTCGCCTGCTTCTTGACGGGTCTGGTGCTGATCATCGTCCGCCGCGCCGCAGGCACGGCCGGCTTCGTCGTGCAGCCGCGCCGGTGGGTGGTCGAGAGATCGCTCGGCTGGTTCGGCCGCTGGCGGCGGCTGTCCAAGGACTACGAGGCGCTGCCCGAAGTCTCCGAAGCGATGGTCACTCTGGCCGCGATCCGCCTGAAGCTGCACCGCCTCGCCCATCCCAATCGCAGGCGGGTGCCCGCCCCATGACTTCGCAAACGGACTGTCAAATGCGAGGAGCAGCAGGTACCCTCCTTATTGTGGTCCACCTGGTGTTAGTTCAGCCGATTTGCAGCCAAATGCTTGAGTGGAAGCGGGGCTTACCGCATGTGAACCAGTGCTTGCCGCAGTCGCGGAAAAGCGCCGATTTGGCAGAGGGCCTTTGGCAGAGGGCCGTTAACTATCGAGCAAAATCCACGCGCCAGAGCGCAACCTACTCTAGCGGTCCTGTCCGCCAAACCTGCGAGGCGCGAGCCTTCGGATCAAATCCTCCTGGTCGCCCAGCACTGCGATGTAGTTGCCCATGCGGAAATGCTCGTCCTGGGAGAAGTCGTACGCTTTGAAGCGCACGCCGTCCGGGAACAGCCGCCCGATCCTGTAGCCGAACGGCGACAGCAGGTCGTAGGCGTCGCTCAGCAGAGTCCGCGCCGGTAGCCAAGTCGTGCCGTACTCGAGTTGGATGGCTGTCACCCGGCCCTCGGCCAGCGCCCGTTCGAAGCCCTTCAGGACGAAGAGCTCATGCCCTTCGGTGTCGATCTTCAGAAAATCCACGCGGTCGATGCCATGGCGGGCCAGATAGTCGTCGCCGCGGCAAACTCGGCCGGTCACCGTTTCCGTGCGCATGTTCCGACGGCTGGCGTGGATGCGTCCCTCGGTTGGCGAGTCGGGATAGAAAGTCACGTCCAGCTCGACCTCCCTGTCCGACAAGCCGAAGCCGTTCACCGTTACCGCCGGATGGCCGCGCCAACGGGCTTGGAGATGCTCGTGAATGGAGGGGACGAGTTCGAAGCAGTGGATCTTCGCCTCGGGCATCGCCTGCAGGATCGCCTCGGAATATAGGCCCAGATTGGCGCCGACGTCGAAGGCCACAACACTCCTGCCGCGCCCATAGGTCTCGGCCATGGTGTTGAGGACGAAAAGCTCACCATTGGTGCCAGGCTCGTAATATCGCTCGTTCCAATAGGAATTCAGGAACCAGTGGGACAATCTCGCGCCAAGTTCCATCAGGCGGGTGCCGTGGCGCGATCGAACTAGGCCTGTAAGATAGTTGAAGGCAAACTGTCGTATAGATCTGGGACCCAGAAACATTGGGACGCACCCTCACCCATGCGAAACTGTACGGCAATCAATCGGGTTCTCAAAGAGGATGTCAAACGCCTGGAGCAGGCGGCTTGCCTATCTTCGGTTGATCGACTTGGTTGAAGCCAGACCAGAGGCGTAAACTCAAATCAAGATATAGCCGTTCTACGAGGATTCTGGCGACGCTGGATTTGCTTATGAGCATTACGGACCCAGGATCGGCACCGGCAACCACAGCCGGCCTGCTGCAGCCTCGAGCCGCTCGACCTCGCCTTCGCGCTATTGATGCCGGGTCAGGAGCTTGTTCACCTCAGCCGCCGGCATCCCGAGCGTAACACCGATCTCGGCGGGCTTGATGATGCCTCGTTCGTCCAGCTCGCGGCCGATCGCCATCCGTAACCGGATGGTCTTCAGTCGATCGACGGCCCGGCGCTGGCGCTCCTCAGACGAAAGCTTGGGCCTCACGGGTGGTGGCAACTGCTCAGGGAACATGCTCATAGCCGGTATGTGGCCTCAGCGGCGACCGTCGTCACCTGGGTGAAAGTGTGATGAGAGGGGGCTGGCGTTCAGGAATAAGGCCCGGCTGTGGAAAACGCGAGATGGCCGAAGAACCCGCGTTATCAACAACCAGGGAAAGGCAGAGTGAAGCCCGAGACGCAGCCCTTATTGCATGTGACGGATCGTGCTTTGTCGGCTTGCGCACTGCTGCCGTGCGGCCGCCGATGATGGTTTTAGATCCTCTGGACTGCAACAAGTGAGCGCCCGGTGGTGACGCCTCAAGGCACGGCATACAACGCAGGCCAGTCAACGACCCACGCCACCTGCGAGGACCAATGAGTGGCAGCACCCTCGTCTGTCGAACCATCCTTGCAACCGCCGTGGCGATTGGCGCCGGCGGAATCAGCCCCGCCTACGACACAGGAGCACCCCCTGCATTAGTTGCGCAGCTACGAGATCTCCGAGCACAACAGGCGGTCCTCCATGCTCGCTTCCGCGACCACGCGGCCCGGATCAAGCGCCGGCACGGCTTTGACCTTATGGCAGTGTGGGAGGCATGAGGCGAGACCGGGCCGAAGCTGCATTGGCCGAACGAGGCCGCGATGACGGCGCGCTCGTCGGCCGCATCGAAAGTCGGGTGCTGCGGTTCATTCCGTACTCGAACGCCCCTGGCTGAAGAGGCCTGCTCTCGAGGCAATGTCGTCGAGCGCGAGCGGCCAGGGAGGATAATTGCCGCCTACCGTCATTTGCGCTCCGGATCGACTGCTCTGAAGGCTTCAGGCGGGCGAGAACGAGCCGCAGCCGTTACTGCTGAGCTTGCGGCTCTTGTTTTTATGTCATACAAACATGCATGCAAACGGTAGTGCGTCATCAAGCTCGGGCGACCCGCAACATGGGGCAGCGAACGCGCACGCGGCTGCTAGAGGTAGCGGTGGAGCTATTCACGACGCGTGGACCGGACGTCGCGGTGACCGCAATCGCCGCAGAAGCTGACTGCTACCCAAGCCAAGTCACTTACTATTTTGGTTCAAAGGAGGCGTTGCTCGTCGAGGCAGCATGCCACGAGCTGGTTCACCTCGGAGCGCGCGCCGAGGAAACGGCTGCGGCAAGCCCTGACGCGCGCGCCTACATACGCATACTCGTCGAAGTGGTGGCGCCTGCGCCCGCGCTGTCGCTTATCATTGAGGCGATGGCGCTCGCGCGCCGGAGACCTGAGCTTGCTCCGATGATCGCCGAGGCCTTCGACCGGATTCACCACGAAGGCGCGCGCGCTTACGCAGCACAACAGACGCAGTTCGGCTGGGCGCAAGCCGATGCCGTCGTTGGATCGAAGCGCTTTTGGACGCTCGCGCTAGGCGTCTCCCTGCGTATCGCGGCGACGGGCGGCGACCCTCATGCTTGTGTGTCAGAGATGCTCGCAGTGCTCAACCGTGGGGAAGTGAAGGGGGAGGCAAAATGAAGAGCATTTGCCGGGTCGACCCAACGATCCTCGTACCACCCAAGGTGCTGCGGCGCTTACTCGAGCGCTCGGCACTCATGAGCTTGGTAATGATTGCCTCGGCCTTGAGGGTCATCACTGCGAGCGTCGCGGCGGTTGCGCTGATCCCCACCCGGCGCCGCTTCTTCTAAATGCGCGGCAGTTCACTCTCAAAGCCATTGAATGACAAGGACCCAACTGATGCCCGACTTCAGCACCCTTCGGATTGATCAGGATGCGGAGCAGCCGCGAATCGCACGCCTACTCCTCAATCGGCCCGAGCGCCTGAACGCCATCAACAGCGACATGCCGCGCGAGATAAGGGCTGCGGTCGAATGGGCGGAGGCGAACAGCGAGGTCCACGTTATCATCGTGGAAGGTGCCGGCAAGGGCTTCTGTGGCGGCTACGATCTCATCAGCACCGCCGAAAGCCGTGCCGAGCGCCCCGGTCAACAGGAATCCCACCCGTGGGATCCGATGGTCGACTACGCCTTCATGAAGCGCAACACCGGAGACTTCATGAGCCTTTGGCGGTGCAGCAAGCCGACCATCGCCAAGGTACATGGCGCTGCGGTGGCAGGTGGCAGCGACATCGCCTTGTGCTGCGATCTGCTGGTGATGGCTAACGATGCGCGCATCGGCTACATGCCGACGCGCGTGTGGGGGTGTCCCACAACGGCGATGTGGACCTATCGCTTAGGACCGGCGCGCGCCAAGCAACTCATGTTCACCGGCGATGTCATCGATGGCCGCACGGCAGGTGAATGGGGTCTGGCCAATGTGGTCGTGCCAGCAACCGATCTCGATAATGCTGCCCGGGAGCTCGCAAACCGGATCGCCGGCGTGCCGCGCAGCCACCTTGCCATGCACAAGATGGTCGTGAATCAAGTGATGCTGACGATGGGCCTTGAGCAGTCGCAGATGATGGCGACCGTTTTCGACGGCATCGCGCGCCACAATCCTGAAGGGCTATGGTTCCGGCGGCAGGCACAGGCAGAGGGTTTCAAGGCCGCTATCGAATGGCGTGATAGCGGAAGAGCTATTCCGGAAGGAGACGAAGCACGGTCGCTGATACGAGAAATGGAGCGCAAGATGCCGCGGGCTTAGATTCGACACAGGTCCGTTTCAGGCACTGCCAAATTGATAATGCCCAGCGGATGTGATGGAAGACGTGCCAACGCTCGCTCGTTGGTTTGCAGCGGACGACCCTGCCTCCGATAGCCTACAGCGCTTCTAGGAGCGGGTGCGCATGGCCGTCGGAGGTGGCCGGCGGAGACGCCTTATCGCATGTGTGGATGCCCCCTGCGGGTCAAGGCGAATCAGCAACTCTGGCACCGAGAGCACGGGTGCGGTCATGATGGAATGGACGGCCCCGCTTTCCTAACTGGCTTTCTGGTCGAGGACACGACCAGGAGGCCCGGCAAGAGGAGGCGAGGATGGCGGTCGAGGTTATCGGACTTGACCTGGCCAAGAACGTTTTCCAGGCGCACGGGGTCGATGCCACGGGGCGGGTTGTTCTGCGGCGCCGGTTGCGTCGAAGTGAGGTCGTGGCCTTCTTTGCAGGGTTGCCGCCGGCGCTTGTTGGCATGGAGGCCTGTCAGACGGCACACCATTGGGGGCGCGAGCTGAGCAAGCTGGGCCACGAGGTCCGGCTCATGCCACCGCAGTTCGTGAAGCCTTATGTGAAAAGCCAAAAGAACGACGCAGCGGACGCCGAGGCGATCTGTGAGGCGGTCACGCGTCCGACCATGCGCTTCGTCCCAGTGAAGGGAGCAGAGCAGCAGGCCGTTATCCTTCTGCACAGGACGCGGGATCTGCTCATCCGTCAGCGCAGCAGCTTGATCAGCGCCATCAGAGCCCACTTTGCCGAGTTCGGCATCGCCGTTGGTCACGGAATCCGCAACATCGACCGGCTGCTCGCGCTGCTGCAAACGGGGGCAGAGGCTGAGAGGCGGGTGCCGCCGCTGGCGGCTGAGATGCTTGGCATATTGGCTGCGCAACTGCGGGCTGTCGGCGAGCGCGTCGACGAGGTGGAGACAAGGCTGCTCGCTTGGCACAAAGCGGATGAAACCAGCCGCCGGTTGCAGGGTGTGCCGGGTATCGGTCCGATTACGGCCAGTGCGCTGGTGGCAACGGTGGGCGACCCACGTCAGTTTGGCTCCGGGCGGCAGTTTGCCGCCTGGCTGGGGCTGGTACCGCAGCAGAGGTCGAGCGGCGGCAAGGAGCGGCTCGGGGGCATCAGCAAGAGGGGCGATGGCTACATCCGCCGCCTGCTGGTCCACGGCGCGAGGGCGATCGTCGGCTGGCGTAAGCGGGCACCTAGCAGCTCGACCGGCTGGGTTGACCGTCTGCTGGAACGACGGCCGGTGAACGTGGCGACCGTGGCCTACGCCAACAAGCTCGCACGGATCGCCTGGGCCATTATGATGCGTGGAGAGCGCTACGAACCGGCCAGGGCCTTCGCGTCCGCTCCCTGATGGGACGCGGCGCGCGGGCTGAGGCCCACGGTCTGCGAGGGTAGTCGAGGTTTGATGGCAGATTCGGTTGCAGGACCGAGAAGCGGCAAAGTCCGACGGACACATCGCTCCTCGAGAGCGTTAAATGATTGGACGCCGTTTCGCGGAAACCATCAGGGTCCAGACGAGACCGGATAGCTGACTGCAGGCGACCGTGCTGTTAGAAAGCCGAGATGACCCACGTGGGGTGGGGCCGTCCATAGCTGTGTACGGCCTCTGATGCGGCCGGCCTGGCCGCGGGCCCTGATGAGCTGCGCGGAACGAGGGGCAATCAGGTGAACGCGCTTCGGGGGCGCACTGCGATAAACGGCCTCTCTCGTCACCGGCTCACCGGTCTCTCGCTGTCATCGTCGCTTCAGCACCTTGCCCCTCGCCGGGCGCGGCGCCCGGCGAGCTCGGACGCGACCGCCCAGGCGGTCGCGGCTGTGGTGTAGGTCCCTCCTCGGGCCAGCAGGGCCCAGGCGAT
>NZ_JCACHU010000042.1:0-39891 GCF_059504005.1 Belnapia sp.
TAGCTCGGCGTGCAGTCTGCCGTGGCCACCCCACACCCAAGTCGAACTGCGCTTAGTTTTTTGCAGATGTCCTCATGCTGGATGTGGAGATTGGCCATGAAGCGGCGGTTCCCGGTGGAGCCGATCGTGGCGGTGCTGAAGCAGGCCGAGTTGGGCCTGCCGGTGGCGGATTGGACGCGCAAGCTCGGCATCTCGGAACAAACCTTTTTCCGCTGGAAGAAGCAGTACACTGGGCTGGAGACGGACCAGGTCCGCGGGTTCAAGCAGCTGACCGAGGAGAATGCCCGGCTCCAGCGGCTGGTGGCCTGCGTCCACATCGACAAAGGCTTTTGGTCGCTCGGGCTCAGTCCGGTACCTGCTCCTCTGCATCAAAGCCGAGATTGGTCACGAAGCGGTTCCAAGCAGCAGGCTGCAATGCCCCGCCTGAGGCTTGGGCATGACCATTCCCGTAGTTGATGGGATCGGCTCCTTCCGGCCGATGGTTACGAAAAAACTCGATCAGATTGGTACCTTGCCCGGTGCGTGCGGCGAAATGGACCCAGCCCGGGCGGTAGCCGGTGTTGGCGGCAATCACGACCTTGTCCTTCAGCCGCCCCTTCCACTGCTGTGCAATCAGCGGATGGATCTGGCAGGCGGTGTGCAAGCGGATAAGGGCTACGTTGTTGCGGATATGCGGAGCCGCACGGCGGCCTGTGGCCAACGCCTCCTGCACTTCGGCCTTGGCGGCCTGAAGCAATGCTGTTTCTGGGAATTGGCCGGACACCACGGCTTTGGGTCCATCTGCTTTAAGCAACAGAGCAAGCGCTGGGCCGGCGTCTCCGCTGCTGGCTCGTCGTGGGGCGTTCAGGAGGGTGACAGCGCTCCGGAGCGCGCTGATACCCCAGCGCCTGCGCGCGGTGGCGAGTTCTGGAAAACCAGACGCCTCTTCCATATCCCCGATGATACCGAGAGCAGCGAGCCAAAGAAGGTCGTCCACATCCGCTACCGCACCGGAACACCACCACGCCAGAAGCGAGGTGGTCGGCGTTGGATGCAAACCGTGACCGCTGACCAACAAGGCGTCCTCTGGAACCCCGGCGGGTACGTGGTGGTCCAGAAGCACTGTGGGTGTGCCAGGAAGCGGCGGCTCGGTGCGGGTGCCAAGATCGGCCACGATCAATCCACCCACATCTTGTGCACGCAGTTCAGACGCCATATCCGACGACCAGACATTCTCTCCTCGGCCGAGCAGCCTGATCCTGGCATCCTTCCCGCTGCGGTCGAGAGCGCGGGCCAAGATGGCTGCAGATGCGAGTCCATCGGCGTCATGATGGCTGAGGATCAACACCGGCTTGGCAGGGTTGCAGGCTGCCAAGGCTTTGCGGAACTCCTCGCGGCGCGCGGTCACCCAAGCTTCATTGGGTGGGTTATCCTTGCGGCTTCCATCGGGCATCGTTCAACCACTCCCTTGCCGTGCACGGCCGTCATCACTCTCGCATCAGGGACAAAAAGGGATTCCGCCTTCGTGAGTTTCAGACGGCGGCATCGGCAAGAACTGTGGCGCACGGTCAACCTCTGCCCGCTGTCCTGCCCTATCGCTATTGCTGTGTCGTTGAGCGGCAACGAGCCTTGGCATATCGATGATGCGCCTCCGCCGGATGCCGGCGGCCCGGACGTCGTTTCCTATTCTACCTTATGCAGCGGCGCGTCAGAGGCGCCGCCGCACTCGCCCGGCCATGGTGCCGAGGGATGACCCGGCGCTTCCCTCGTCCGGAGAGGGCAGCCTGGTCATCACCGTCACCGACCAGAGCAGCATTTGGCGGGGAGCGCTGCACGGGCTGGCGCGCATCCGATCGACCAGGGGGATCAGCCGCACGGCGCCCTTCCGTCTTGCGACCCATGCCGACACCTACCTCGCCCTCCTTGATACCGCGGTCGCTGGGACCATCGTGTTGGAGGCCTTCGGGTCAACGAATGCCGTGGTCTTTTGCAGATCCTGTCGCGGCCCCCGCCTTGAGCGTGAAACCGATAGGAGGCGCCTGCTTCCCTATGGATCAGGGCGGCAGCGGCGTGACGCCGATCACCGGGCCATGCAGCAGCAGCAAGGCGAGCCACAGCAGCGCGGCCCAGGCCAGTCGCCAAGGCGAGGCCAGGCGGCCAGGCCGCCATCGTCCCGAGACCAGCGAGGCGCCTGGCAGGAAGGATGTGCGGTAGGCCAGGCGCGCCCAGGCCTCCGCGCCGAGGAGCCGCCGCCTGCGGCGGTCAATCGCGCGCATGCCAAGGAGCGCAAACAGGGCAAAGCCGCCGAACAGCAGCAGATGCGCCAGGTCGCCGTTCGGTACGGCATGGGCCCCAGCCCAAAGTGTGAGGGCCCAGAGCAGCGGATGTCGGACCAAGCCCGCGATCCCCGGATGCTCCGGATTGAACCCGCCTGTCCGGCCACCGAAGGAGAGCGGATTGGGTGCACCGAGACCGTAGGCCGCCAGCAGGCAAGCCAACGGCATGGCGAGGTTCGGCACCCACCACTGCCAGGGCTTCGGGTCCCAAAGCGCCAGGAAGGGCGCCCGTCCGGTCGCCAGGATGAGGAACCCGAGCGCTGCGAGCGACAGGAGGCTGTACCCCGCAAGGTAGGCCTGCTCTCCAACCGCTCCGGTGAGGCGGCGGCGGATCGCGGGCTGCGCCGGGATGGCATGGGACAGCAGAAAGACGCCAAAGGCTCCGGCGAACGCACTCCAATCGCCCAGCGCCATTCAACCCGGGCTCCGGCGGCCAGCGGGGCGCCCGGCGGTCATGGCTGCACGCCTTGCGCCGCGGGCCGCTTGGCCGGCAGATCGAGCGGAAGCAAGCCCATCTCCAGGCTCCGCGCGATGCGGCGGGCGCGCTCCAGCATGTGGTCCACTCCCTCTGCCGTAAAATGCCGGCGCGCCGTCGCTTCGAACAGGGCGAGCCACCGGGCGAAGTGCGCAGGCGTCAGGGCGAGGTGCGCATGCGCGCGCATAGGCTGGCCGTGATAGCCACCGGTCATCAGCGCAACCGAGCCCCAGAAGCGGGACAGGGTGGCGATATGCCCCTCCCAGTCCGAGACGCCGCCGAAGGCCGGGCCCAGCAACGGGTCCTGCCGTGCAGCGCCATAGAAGGCGCGCAAGAACCGTTCGATCGTGGCCTCATCGAGCCCAGTGCGGCTGCCGATCGCGCGGATCACGGTGGCGCGCCGTTCTGCCGTTTCTGGAATGGGCTGCATTGTGGTATCTCCAATACCACTTACCTTCCTGCCTTAATGTGGTATCGTCAATACTAAGTTAGAGTTCGACCCGTGCGCCTGCTTGCCTCCACCGACATCGCGTTGCGCCTCCTGATGCGGCTTGGCGCCGAACCCAACCGGCTGCGCACGGCGGAGGAACTGTCTCAGGCGGTTGGAGCGCCGCGTAACCATTTGCACAAGATCATTCAGGACTTGGCAGAAGCCGGGTTGGTGCGGACCTGGCGCGGCGCCCGTGGCGGCGTGTCGCTGGCTCGCTCCGCGGCGGAGATCCGGATCGGTGAGGTCGTCCGGCGTCTGGAGACGGGGCAGGCGCTGGTCGAGTGCTTCCGGCCTGACGGCGGCACATGCCGCCTCTTGCCGGGTTGTCGCCTGCGTATCGTCCTGGCTCGGGGCCAGGAAGCCTTCCTCGCCGAATTGGACGCCGTCACGCTGGACGATTGCCTACCGTCATGGGCGGAGGCGCCTGCGTCACACGGGCAACCGGCTTAGCCAGTCCATATCAGTCCGCCAAACGTATCTGCCAGGCGGGCCAGGACCACCGGTCGGCGGGTTGTCCGACGGCCGGTTCTGCACGGTGATGCCGGTGGCGCTCCAGCTCGCTCTGCGCCACCGCGCCGCCATGCACCAGCTCCTGGACCTGATTGAAGGCGTCATGGGCGGTCTGGACTTCGGCCTTGGCCCTGGACCAATGTCACCTCGGCGCCAGCCAGCTGGTGCCGTGCCTCGGCTAGGTCGAGGGCATCGAGGACTGCCAGCCGCTGGCGGGTATGGACGCGGTCACCGATCGCCACCTCGATGGCCTGCGCGGCCGAGGGCGAGCGGCTGGGGAGGCGCGAGCTTCGACGCGTTGAAGCCGACGCTGCCGGTGACGCGGATGGTGCGCACTAGCGGCCGGCGCTCGACAGTACCTAGGCCGTAACTGCGCGCGGCCTCGGGCAGGATGGTCACCGCGTCAGGCAACGGCGGTTGCATGGCCGGGGCGGCCGGAGCGAGCGGCGGCGCGGAACCGCGACCAAGCAAGTCGCCGCTGCCGGCGGCCAACAGCGCCGTGGCGCCGAGCCAGAGCCAGCCCCAGCGTGACTTGACGCGCGGCGGGGGACGGGTGATCTCGGAAGACGTCCAGCGTGGGTAAGATGCCGTACTTGGCACTCCATGCAATCTGCCCAAGACCACGTACCAGCGCTGGATTTTCTTGCGATCGTCCCGCATTCCCGATGCTGACAATCTTCCGGGAGCAGCCTCGGCCCTACCGGTTCCCTGCTGTCTCTGCTCCTCCGTTGATGGCGTGCTCTTTCTTTTCTGACTCCTCTCCTCTCAGACCAAGGCACCGGCAGGGCAGCAGGTGGTACAGCGTCGACGATGTATGCCATGCTGACTGCACCGACGTTCCCGCCAGCACCATCGTCGTGCGGCCCATTGTCCCCGGCGCGTGCGCATCAGCCACAGCGGCGAACAACGGCAGCGGTGCTCACACGATCGTACTTGACCAGGACTGCATCTCTCGCTTGCACGCCACGAACGTCAAAGCCTAACCTGATGCGGCCGACAGAAGCATCTGCAGGCGCAGTCATGGACACAAAGCGGCAGCCTTGCCCGTTTCGCTTTGGATTGACGTCGACGGCGACGCCTTCTCGCCTCCATGCCCGCTGCTGCCAAGCTTCCATGCCTCACTCGGCTGGGGCAGCGCCAGCGCAGGATCAAACAGCCCGGCAGACCAGCACGACGACCCGCCGCCCGTGGGCGGACAGGGTGCAGACGCGGGCCATCCTGGGAAGCACGGCTGCGACTCAGTCCAACCGCGCGACGGTGTCAGCATCGTGCATCGTTACCGACGCCAGCACTATGGGGATCACGCGGCGGCACCCGCGTGCTGGTGGCTGGCGGCGGGTCCCGTCTGTACCGCGGCTGCAGAAGCCCATGGCGCCCAAACACAGGCTGGCGTTGCCCTGCACTCAGGCTGGGCGCGGCGCAGCAGCCCGACCATCGACTCCGGAAAGCGGCGGGCTCATGCCCGCACCACCGGCGCGGCAGGCGAGGACCTCATGACCGGCTGCGACGGCGCCGTCACCGTGGCTCTCTTCGCCTGCTTGGCCCAGCAGCCGCGCTGCCTGCCGCCCGAGTACCAGCGGCACCTGCCAGAGCTCGCGGCGATCGTCGCGCAGGAATCCCGCTTTGCGCCCTTTGCGATCCGCGACGAGACCACGGGCGAGAGCTTGTTCCCGCGGCGTCGAAGCGAGGCCGTGGCGCTGAGCACCGCGCGGGATGCCGCCGGTCATGTTCTGGGTCTCGGTTGGTTCCAGATCACCCATCGGGCGACTTGGCGGCGCTACGGGCTGACGGTCGAGACGGCGCTCGACCCCTGCGAGAATATGCGCGCCGGTGCAGCCCATTGGGTCGACAGCCTGCGGCACGCCGCGCTGCAACTGTACAACAGTGGCCGGATCGATGGCGCGCCAGGCTACGCCGCCCAGGTGGTCCGGCGCCTGGCGCGACCGGCTGCGTCACCCCCGGTTCCGGCGACGCAGCCCGCCGTCCTGTCCCCTCCGTCTTCCCTGCTTCCCGACCTGGGTCGCGGCCGCCCCGGACGGGACCTGGTCACCGGCCGCTAGGGAGTCCGTGCCATGGGTGGTGGCGACGTTCTGACCCGTGCCTTGACAGCCTTGGCCCAGTTTCTCGTGGGTCCCTTTGGCATTGCCTTCATCATCGCCTGCGTGGTGATCGCCTTCCTGGCGGCAGCGGCGCGGATGGCGCCCCCCTCCGCCGGCTTCATCGCGCTGTTCTTCGGCGCGGCCGCCTTCACCGGCGCCTATTTCGTGAACACCTTCATCGGGGCGTAAGCGATGCCCGCGCCGAGCCCCGGCCTGCGCGACATCCTGTTTCTCGCCGCGACCCGTCCGGCGATGCGCTGGGGTGTGCCGATGGAGGGCTACTACCTCAACCTGTTCGGGACCTGGGTCCTCGGCATGGTCCTGGGCAGTCCGCTGTGGTGGCTGACCTTCGTGCTCTGGCATCTGCCGATGGTGGCGCTGACCAATCGCAACCCGCACTTCTTCCACGAACTGCGCCTGTGGTACGCCACCCGTGGCCACACGGTGGGCGGCGTGCTGCGCGCCAGGAACCATCGGGCGCCGCGGCGCCCGATGGAGCTGGCCTCCAGTGTTTAGCCGGTTTGCCCCGGCGGAACCGCTCCTCGGCGCGCAGGTGCCGCTCGAGGGGCATTTGACCGACCAGGTCCTGCGCCTGTCGGATGACGGCGCCTATGCCATGTTCGAGCTGCAGGGGCTGCCGGCGGAGACGGCCGACGACGCCGCGCTCGCCGATCGGCTGGCACAGCTGCACAGCGTCTGGCTCAACATCGCCGCGGCCGACCGGCTGGTGGTGTCGACCTATCTGTGTCGCAGCCTCGCGGATCCGGCTGCGATGCCGCTGCCCGACAGCCGCCTCACGCCCTTCGCCCGCGGCTTGGCGGCGCGTTACCGCGAGCGGCTGCTGGATGGCCTGCTCTACGAGAACCGCCTGTTCCTCGGGGTGCATCTTCGGCCGCTGGCCAGCGGCGCGGAGTGGTGGGCTCGGCGCCGGGCGCGCCGCCACGGAGCCGGCGCCCTGGGCGAGCGGGCGATCGATCGGGCGCGCACCCTGAGCCGCATCTGCGACTGGCTGGCCACGGAACTCGCCGATTATGGGCTGCGTCGGCTGGGCGTGGGGCAACGCGGCCGACAGATGTTCAGCGAGATCGCCGAGGCCCAGGCCTTTGCCGCGACCGGGGTGTGGCGCCCGGTGGCCCTGTCCACCGGCCGGCTCGGCGAGGCGATGTTCGCCGAGGAGGTGGCCTTCCACTATGAAACGGTCGAGCTGCGGGGCCCCGGCTACACCCAGTATTCGGCGCTGCTCAGCCTGAAGGAATACCCGGCGCTGACCTGGCCCGGCATGCTCGCAGACATCGAGCGGGCCCCCTTCCGCTGCACCCTGACGCAGCATTTCGAACCGCTGTCCCGCTCCGCTGGCATCAGCGTGCTGACGCGCAAACAGAACAAGATGGTCTGGGCCGGCGACAAGGCCCGCAGTCAGATCGCGGAACTCGACGACGCGGCCGATCGCGTCGCCTCGGGCCGGATGGGCATGGGCGCGCATTGCCTGTCGCTGACGGTGTTCGCCGATCGCGCCGGCAGTGCGCTGCCCTGGTACCGCCGCTTTGCCGAGGCGCTGCGCGCGGCGGGGCTGGGTCCGGTGGCGGCGGCCCGGGTGGAGGCGGCGCTGGACGATGCCACCGGCGGGCCTGCGCGGATCCCGCTCGATGATGTGGCGAATGCCGCCTGGAAGGCGCTGGCCAATTGCGGGGCGTCGGTGGCCCGCGAGAACCGGGCGCTGATGGCGGCCTGGCTGTCGCAATTCGCGGGCAATCACCGCCTGCGCGCCCGCCCCGGGGCCTGCTCCACCCGCAATTTCGCCGCCTTCGCACCGCTGCACGGGCCCGCCCGCGGCCGGTCCCGCTCGCGCTGGGGAGCGCCCATCCTGATGCTGCGGACCGGCGCCGGCACAGCCTATCCCTTTCACTGGCACGATGGCGAGGGTGACGACGCGGTCGGCAATACGCTGATCACCGGCGAAACCGGCTCCGGTAAGACCACGCTGGTCGGCACGCTGATCGCCTGCACCGCCGGCCGGGCCGACGTGATCGGGCTCGACCACAAGCAGGGCTGGCGGGTGCTGTTCGGCCATCTCGGCGCCCCCTATGCCGTCATGGGCGGTGGCCAACCGATGTTCGCGCCGCTGCAGGCGCTGGCACCGACGCCGGGCAATCTCGACTTCCTGTTCGAGCTGTTCCGCGGCTGCATCCGGCAGGGCGGGTGGCGCGAGTTGACGCCCGAGGAGGAGCGCCTGCTGGCGCTCGGCCTGCACACGGTGATGGACAACCCGCCCGAGCATCGCCGCCTGGCCGAGGTGGCGGCCTTCCTGGCGCCCGAGGTGGCGGTGGAGGGGGCCGGGGCCCGGCTGCTGACCTGGTGCTGGGGCCAGGAGCTGGGCTGGGTGCTCGACGCACCGCGGGACGCGCTGGACCTGGCCGCCGGCACGCTGGGACTGGATGCCACGGATGTGCTGAAGAATGCCCGAGCGGCGCCCCCGACCCTGCTCTACCTGTTCCACCGCATCGGCCTGCATCTCGATGGCCGCCGACGGCTGCTGCTGCCGGTCGATGAGGGCTGGCGCGTGCTGGAAGATCCGGCCTTCTATCGTCCGATTGCGGCGCAACTGCGCACCATCCGCTCGAAGAACGGGGTCGTGGTGTTCATCACCCAGTCCCCCTCCGATGCCGCCAACAGCCCGATCGCGGCGGAGCTGCTGGAGCAATGCCCGAACCAGATGCATCTGCCCAACCCGCGAGCCGGGGAGGCCGATTACATCGACCGGCTGAAGCGAACGCCCGGCGAGTTCGCCGCGCTGCGCGGGCTGCAGAAGGGATCCGGCCAGTTCCTGCTGTGCAAGGGGCGCGAGAGCCTGATTGCGGAGCTGCCGCTGCAGGGCCTGCCGCAGCTCCCGGTCCTGGCGGCGAGCGAGGCCGCCCTGCGCTGCTATGACGCCATCCCCGCCGAGGTGCGGGCCGATCCCGGACGGTTGGAAGGGGAGTACCGGCGCCGCGCCGCCGGCATCCCGGAGGAGGTGTCCGCATGACCCGCCTGCTCATCGCCCTTGCGGCCCTGCTCAGCACCGGCGTCAGCAAGCCTGCCTCGGCGCAATGGACGGTGATCTGTCCAACCTGCCGCCAGGAGCTGACCGACAATCTCGCCTGGGCCCAGCAGGCCGCCGACATGTTGCGCGAGCTGCAGCAGATGAAGCTGCAGTACGACCGGCTGGTGATGACCTACCAGGCCATCACCCGGGTGACCGATCTCGGCAGCGCTGTCGCCGCGCTGCAGCGGCTCGGCATCCAGAATCCGCTCCCGGTCGATCCCACTGCAGCGCAGCGGCTGCTGAACGGCACCGGCGGCGCGGATGGCATGCTGAATTCCCTGGCCGGGCTGTACACGGGAACCCGACACGGCAACACGGTCTACACGCCGCGCGACGACACCTGGACGACGCGGCAGATCATCGCCCAGGGCGGCGGCCTGGCGGGGGCGCAGGCGCTTGCGCTGCAGCTGTATCAGTCGGCGGCGGAGCGGGTCGCCGGGCTGAACGAATTGCAGGGCCGGATCGACGGCGCGCCGGACCCCTCCGAGCGCGAGGCCCTGATCGCCCGGCTCGGCCTGGAGCAAGCCTATATCCAGAACCAGCAGGCCCAGGCCCAGACGGTGCAGACCTATCTGATCGCGCAAACCGGCGTGCGCGAGCAACAGCGCGAGGAGCGGCTGCAGCAGAGCATCGATGCGGTGCTCGAAGAGGCGCGCGGCCGGGGGTGGTGGCCATGACCGGCGGCAGGGCAGTCTGGCGACTGACGTGGCGCGGGGGGGCGACCGCGCTGGCGCTCGGGATGCTCGGGCCGTCGCCTGGCCTGGCGCAGCCGCTGCCGCCGCAGGAGCGGCGGACGGTGTCGTGGTATGTCGCCAATCCTTGGGCGTTGGAGGCGGTCACGCGCGCCTGTCGGGATGACCCGGGCCGCCTGCGGGCGAGCCCGGACTGCGTGAATGCGGACCAGGCCCGCATTGTGGTGGCCGAGCAGGAGGCGCGCGCCCGTGCGGGTGTCGGACCGACGCCGTCCATGGGACCGTCGGAGGCGGAGCGCACGCGCCAGGCGGCCGCCGAGGCGCGGCGCAATCTGGGCGACCTCACGCCACCCAGCAGCCCGCGATATTGGGAAAGCCGGCCAATGGAGCGAGCGCGGCAGCTTGCACATTGTAATCGTCTCACAGTCCAGCAGCAGTCTCGCTTCTTTTGTGACGCCGCTAGGTCGGCCGAGTCAGCTGCAACAGTCAGAGGGCCAATCCAGTGACAGGGTGGGACATCTTCGTCCAGCTTTACAGCCTTGTAGCGATCCCTCTCATTGCAGGCGTCGACAACATGATCGCCGCAATGACCGGATGGGTCGCTGGTTGGTTTCGAGCAGCACTTGTCGTCTACGTCGTTGGAAGGCTGCTTTGGCAGGCGCTCGTGCAGAACAACGAGCCGCTGAACGAAGTCGAGCGGTTAATCGTCACTGGCGCCGCTGCCATGGCACTGGTCACCACGGTCGGCGGCTACGGCCCTTGGGCGCGTGACGTATTGCTGAACGGATTGGGACCGGAGGTGGGACGAGCGCTTGCCGGTTCGCTTGGGGAGCGTCCAATAACAGGCGAATTTTTTGACGAAATCTGGGGTAAGGCCTGGGTCTCTGGCTTGGCCATCTATCGCAGCCTGCCCTGGTCAGTCGCTGGTCTCGGCCTGTGCCTGATCGTGGTCTTCTACTGGATCATCGCCGTCTTCGCGATCGCCATCGCCTTCCTGGTCTGGATGCAGGCCTTCATCGTTCTCGCGCTCCTGGTCGGCGTCGGACCGATCTTTGCCGGGCTGTGGGTGTTCCCGCTGTTCCGCGGCCTGGCGACCGGCTGGCTGCATACCGTGCTCGCCAACATCGTCCTGCAGATCCTGGCCACCGCCCTGCTGGCGCTGCTGCTCAGCGCCGAGACGCAACTGCTGGCCCAGGTGGCGACGCAGGCCCGGGCCGCCGGCGGCGCCAACGAAATCCGTGGTGTGCAGATGCTGCTCGCCGGCATGGTGCTCTTCGTGGCCTGCGGCTGGATCACCTACCAGCTGCCCGGCATTGCCGCGGCGATCGCGGGCGGCTTCGCCGGCTACGGCCTTCTGGTGCACCGCCTGCTGCCGCGCGGCAGCCACGCCGCGGCCGGGCTGGCGCCGTCGCCGCCCGCGGCGGCGCCGGCTCCGGCGGCCCCACCGCCGACCGCGGCCGCCCGTCCCCCATCCGCCCCAGTCGGACGTTCGCTCTCCAACAACTGAGGAGCTGCTGCCATGCCAGGTCGCGTCCTCCTTGCCGCTGCCGTATTCGTCCTCGCCGCCTGCGCCGACCCGCCGCGACGCCTGGCGCAACCAACCGGACCCACCTTTCGGCTGAACCCCGATCGTTGGATCGAATCGGTCGCCGCCGGCGAGCGCGCGCTGCCATGAGCATCCTGCGTCTCAAACCCGGGGTTTGGCCGGCGGAGCCGCTCAGCCCCGAGGCCGCCCAGCAGTTCATCACCGATGCGGCGGCCCGCGCCGACGAGGTCCGCCGCACCGGCCTGGCCTTTCGCCGGGCGGGGTGGGTCATCGGGGCCCTCGGCAGCCTGATCGGCCTTGCCGGCATCGGCGTCGCCGCCCTGGTGATCCTGCGCGCCGAGCCGGCCCGGCTCGACTTTGCCCTGCTGGACCGGGAGACCGGCGAGGTCAGCCCGACCCTCGCTGCCCGCGATGCGCCGCGCGCCTTCACCGACCATACGGCCCGCCAGTATCTGCGCCGCTTCGTCGAGGCCTGCGACGGCTACGCCCCGACCGCGAACCCGGCCACCCTGCAGCGCGACCTGCACCGCTGCGCCATCCTGCTCACCCCGCCGATGCAGGAGCGCTTTCGCGCCAGCATGGCCCGCAGCAACCCGGACAGCCCGCTGGCCCTGCTTGGGCGAACCGGGGTGCGGACGGCCGAAGGCTTCCGCTACTTCAAATACCCGGCCGACGGTCCGTCCCAGACCTGGCGGGTGCAGTATGTGCGGATCGAGACGCGCCCCGGGGCCGGCGGCACGGGCCTGACGACGCGCCTGCCGATGACGGCCATGGTCAACTTCCAATGGCGGCCGGAGCTGCCCCAGCTGGCCGAGGACCGCGACTGGAACACGGCCGGGATGCAGGTGGTGACCTACAGCATCGAGCCGGATACCGGGCGATGAAACCGACCCTGGCCATGGCGGCGGCCCTGCTCGCCGGCCTTGCCCTGCCGGCGGCCGCCCTGGACGAGCCCCAGCCGGTGGACCCGGCCGAGCCGCAGATGCGGGAGCAGATCTACCGTCCGGCCGGCCGCACCCTCCTGGTCGGCACGGTGGGCCGGGCGACCGTGCTGACCTTCGCGCCGGACGAGCAGGTCAAGCGCGTCGTGCTCGGGGCCGACGCCTTCTGGGAGCCGCCGAATGCCCAGGCCCTGGCCCAATCGCCGCTGAACAACGTGCTGCCGCTCTGGGCCGTAGCCCCGGGCCGGACTACCCTGCAGGTCGTCACCGCCCGACCCGGGGCACCAGACCGGGTCTATCAGTTTGCCGCCGAGGTTCGCCCCTTGCCGCGCCATTGCGGCGCCGATGGCCGGACCGAATGCGCCGACGATCCCGCGGCAACCTATGGCCTGGCCTTTCGCTACCCGGAGGATGAGCGGGCCCGGCGCGACGCCGCCGCCGCCGAAGCCCGCCGGCAGGCCGCCGAACGGGCGGCGGCGCGGCGGGCCCGGCGCGAGGCGGAGGCCGCCCGCGACCGGCTCGCGGTCGACTTCGCCTGCCGCAACTGGATGTTCGAGGCACGCGGCCGGCGGGAGATGGCGCCCGACGAGACCTGCGACGACGGCCAGCACACCGCCTTTCGCTATCTCGGGCATCGCCCGGTGCCGAGCGTCTTTGCCGTCGACGCCGCCGGAGCTGAGCAGGCGGTGCAGGCGGTAGCGCGCCCGGCCAACGCGCCCGGCCGGCGCGGCCTCTGGTGGGTGGTCCCCGGGCTGCACCAGGAACTCCGCCTGCGACTTCCCGGCGGAGCCGTCCTGGCCGTCTACAACCGGAATGTCGACCCGGTGGGCCGCCTCCCGGCGACGGGGACCACGCATCCCGATGTGGTGCGCGAGCTGGCCGGGCCGCTGGGGCCGGAGGGAGCGCCGCGATGATGGAGGAGCGGGGCGCGCCGGAGATCACTGGACGGCGGCTGCTGACGCAGCGGCAGACCTATGCGGTGGCCATCCTCGGCGCGGCCGCGCTGATCGCCGTGGTCTTCTGGCGGCATCCCGGCAACGCGCCGCCAGAGGCCCCGCGGCCCGCCGAGGGGATCGGCCGGCGCGTGAGCCTCGACGCGCTGCAGCCGCCTCCCCTCACCCCGCCGGAGCCGGATCGGATGGCGCCCGCGCCACCGCCGCCGCCGGCGCCCCCCGCCCTGGCCACGCCAGCGGGGACGCCGCCGCGCGCCGCGAAGATGGTGTCCTATGCCATCACGCCCCCGCCTTCCAGCGCGGAGGCGGGCCCCAGCCCCGCCGCTGGCCCGGCCCTCGGTGGCGCGCCCGGCGCCGAAGCGGCGGAGCAGGCACGGCGGAGCACCACGGTCGCCTTCCGCGGCACGAGCCTCACCGGCGCGCGGGCCGGCGCCGCGATCGACACCACCCTGGTGCTGATGCCCGGCGTGTACCGCTGCACCCTCGACAGCGCGGTCAGCAGCGAACGCCCCGGGCCGTTCTTCTGCCACGTCACCGAGGACTGGCTGTCGCCGGCCGGCGTGCGCCTGATGGAGGCCGGCACCCGCATCCAGGGCGGCTACGAGAGCCATGTGGCGCTCGGGCAGAGCCGCATCCTCTCCCTGGCCGCGACCGGCTGGACGCCGCAGGGCGTGCCGGTGCCGCTCGGCGCGCCGGTCGGCGATGCGCTGGGCCGGGTCGGCATGGCCGGCACGGTCGACCGGCACTTCTGGGAGCGCTTCGGTGGCGCGGTGTTCCTGATGCTGTCGCAGGGGGCCATCGGGGTTGCGCAAAGTGCCGTGCAGGCCGCGCTCGCACGGGGCAGCGGCAACACCTACCTCAACCTGCAGACCGGCGGCGTCCAGGGGGCGGTGTCCGCCAGCCTGCGCGACAGCCTCGCCATCCCGAACACCGTGTCCAAACATCAGGGCGAGGAGATCGGCATCCTGCTGACCCAACCGATCGACTTCTCCGATGCCTACCGGCTGCGGCTGCGATGATGCAGGCCGGGGAGGCGACGCTGCGGCGCCTGCTGGAGCCCTTCGCGGCGGCGCTGGCGCAGCCGGGCACGCGGGAGATCGTGGTCAACCGGCCGGGACGCTTCGGCGTGGAAGGCGAGCACGGCTGGAGCTGGCATGAGGCGCCGGAGCTGACCTTCGCCCGGCTCGATGCCATCGCCATCCTGGCCGCCTCCCGCACCTCGCGGCGACTGGGCCCGGACCGGCCGGCGGCGTCCAGCATCCTGCCCGGCGGCGAGCGCATCATGATCGCCCGGCCGCCGGCGACACCGCCCGGCACGATCACCCTGGCGATCCGCCGTCGCGCCCAGGACTTCACCCCGACCCTCGCCTGGCTCGAGGCAGCGGGCTATTTCGCGGCGCTGCCCGGCCATGGCGCCGCGTGGTGGCAGCGCGCCATCGCGTCCGGCCAGACCGTGCTGATCGCCGGCGCCATCGGCAGCTCGAAAACCACCTTCGCCGAGGCCCTGATCCGCGCCATCCCAGCGCATCGGCGCCTGGTCACCATCGAGGACACGCCGGAATGGGTGGACCTGCCGCAGGAGAATTGGAGTCCGCTCTACTTCGATGGCGAGCGGCGCACCGCGACGGATTGCCTGCAGGACGCCATGCGGCTGCGGCCGGATGACCTGCTGTTCCAGGAGCTGCGCGGCGCGGAGGCCTGGGCGTTCCTGCGCGCCCGGGTGATCGGCCACCGCAGCATCACCACCATCCACGGGGCCGACCCGGCGGCGGCGCTCGAGGCTGCGGCGCTGATGGTGCGGCAGAGCGCCGAAGGCCGGGCGCTGGAGGCGGGGACGGTGCAGGGCCTGCTGCGGCAGCATATCGACATCGTGGCGCACTGCGCCCGCGATCCCTATCGCCTCACCGCCGTCCTGGAGTTGCGCGCATGAGCTGGCGCCCGCTCCTGCTGGTTGGCGTGCTCGGCGGTGCCGCAACGGCGGCGGTCCCGATCGCCTCCACGGTCTATCTGGCCATCACCGGCCTCGGCGCTGATCCCTATTTCCTCGGCGCCGGCGTGTGGACGCGGGCCACGGCCTGGACGCTGTATGCGCCGCAGGCCGGACGGCACTGGTGGGCGGCCGTGACTATCGGCCTGTCGGGCCTCGTCGGCCTGGTCCCGATGCTCGGCGCGCTCCTGGGCGCTGTGGCGGTTCGTCGCCATGGCCAGCAGCCTCTGCACGGGGAGTCCCACTTCGCCACCCGGCGGGAGGCCGAGCGCAGCGGCATCGTCTTTACGCCGCGGCCAATCTCGGATGGCATCCTGCTCGGCCGACGTGGCCGCGGGCCGTTCGCCTTGTATGCCTGCCTGCCCGGCCAGCAGCATGTCGCCGTCTACGCCCCCACGGAAGAGGGCAAGGGCGTGTCCTTCGTCGTGCCCAATGCCATGAACTGGGGCGGGGCGCTGGTGGCCTTCTCGGTCAAGCGGGACCTGGTGCGCTGGACGGCCGCCGAGCGGGTGCGCAAGGGCGACGCGGTCTTCGTCCTCGACTTCGCCGATCGGGAGGGGCGCACCCATCGGTGGAATCCCCTCGGGCTGGTGCGCCGCGGCACCCTGGATGCGATCGATGACCTGCAGCGGGCGATGTTCGCCCTGGTCCCCGAGACCAGGGCCGCCAACCCCTATTGGGACAATGCCGGCCGCCGCGTGGCGACCGCGCTGGCGGTGCTGCAGGCGGAGACGCCGGAGGCGCCGCTGACGGTCGCGGCCGTCGCCGCCCTGGCACGACGGGAGGATTGTGCCGCCCATCTGCGCCGCTGCATCGGCGAGGCCCGGGCAGTGGGCCGGCCTTATCCGCGCGCCACCGCGGATACGCTGCTGGGCTGGGCCGATGGGTTGGACAAGGACAGCGAGGAGGCCCGCGGTGTGCGGCAGACCATCCTGACGGCGCTGTCGCTCTGGGAGGTGCCGCGCATCGCCGCCGCCACCGCGGCGAGCGACTTCGACCTGCGGGCGCTGCGCACCCGCCGGATGGCGGTGTTCCTCTGCGCGCAGCCCTCCGATCTGCGCCGCATGCGGCCGCTCTATGCGGTGTTCTTCCAGCAGCTGATCGACAGCATGGCAGGGGAGGAATTCGGCGAGCGCTACGACCACCGCCACCGCGTGCTGGCAATCCTCGACGAGTTCTGGGCGCTCGGCGAGCATCGCATCCTGGCCGATGCCACCGCCTTCATCCGCGCCTCGGGCCTGCGCATGGCCATCGTCGTGCAGTCAAAGGACCAGACCCGGCTGTCCTTCGGCGAGGACGGCTCGCGGAACATCTACGCCAATATGGGGGCCGAGCTGGCGCTCGGTGGCCTCGACCAGCGCCAGGCGGAGGAGGTGAGCCAGCGCGGCGGCAGCGACACGGTGGTCGAGACCACGCAGAGCCGGCCGCGCTTCTTTGGCTGGCTGAAGCCCGGGCGGCAGAGCGAGAGCGACACGGTGCGCCGGCGGGCGCTGATGCTGGCGCAGGAGGTGCAGCGCCTGCCGCCGAACAAACTCCTGGTGTTGCGGCGCCGGCTCGGCCTGCTGCTGCTGGATCGCCTGGTGTGGTACCGCGATCCCTGGTTCCGCCACCGCGCTGGCGAGCCGCCGGCGCTGCCGCGGCTGGAGGTCGCGGTCGAGCGGGATACCGCGGCACCGGGTTTGGCAGCGGCGGGGGGCGACGCCGCCATGGCCGCCCCCGCAGGGTCACCGCTGGCGTGACAGCGAGGGTCGGTGGTGAGGGTGGTCGAGCCGGACCCGCCGCATGGCCAGCCGGGTCCGCAGCGCCGTGACCATCCGATCCGCCCACTGCGAGAGCCGCGCGGCGAGCGCCGTGGCGCTACGCAGCCCGCGTTCCAGGCGCTGCAGCAGCGGCTGCACGGCCCCTCGCCCCCGCGCCGCGGCGAGCCGGGATGCCAGGACGGTCGGCGGTCGCCCCTGGGCCTCCCGCCGTTCCGCCGCGCGGGCCCCGTGCTGGAGCGATCGCACCGCCCCGCGGCGCACCTCGCCAGCCCGCGCCAGGAAGGCAAGCGCACCCTCCTGGCGCGGCTGCCGGCCGAGATGGACCGCGGCATTGGCCCAGATGTCCGCCTCCTGCACAGGCCGCACGTCGTTGATCGGCCGGCGACGCACCACCTCCGCCCGCTCCGCCCCCGCCGAGATCAGCAGGTAGCTGGTGCGGCGATGCCGGGTGCCGGAGGCATAGGCCGCGAAGCCGGTCACCGCCCGCGTGCCGGCCGGCAGGGCGTAGATGTGCTCGGTGGCGGTCGAGCCCTGCGCCGTATGCGTGGTCATCACCTCGCCATAGGCGAGGCGGATGCGGCCCGCCGGATCGGCCAGCGTGCTCCAGGCGACGCGGCCCTCGCGCCCGCCGGCGTTGCGCAGCAGCACGCCCCCGGCGTCGGCGGCCAGCACCGTCAGCACGGAGCCATTGCGGCCGATGGTGCCGCCCCCGCCCTCAGTCGGGGTGCTGGCCAGCAGCCGCACCCGGTCGCCGGCGGCCAGCGCCATGTCATAGTGCTGGCCGTCCCGGCCCACCGCCTGCACCCGCACCTGATCCGGTCCGACCTGACCGAGGCCCCGCCGGACGGCGCGGATGGCGAGGCTGAGGCGATGGGCATCGGCATTGGTCGGCACCGATACCGTCAGGCTGTAGCCGGGGTCGCCGGCATGGGCGCGCAGCCGCGCCTCGACCAAGGCGGCGACGCGCTCCACGGTCTCGCGGTAGCCGCCGGGGACCATCTCGGCCGTGCCGTCCGCGCGCTTCATCGCCAGGGCCTCGGCCGCGCGGCCCTCGCGCCAATGGCCGGCAATCTCCCGCTCCCGCTCGGAATGTTGGCGGATCGTCGTCAGGATCTCGGGGACCTGCGCCGGCCCGAGCGCGCGCCGCACCAGGTCGACGATCGGCCCGGCCTCGATGCTGTTGTGGGTGACGATATAATTATCAGTGATATACAAGTGGTCTGGATGATCCACGAGTATGCATCGGGATGGCGCAAAGCGTGAGGGGGTGATCGCTGTCATGCGCAATCTAAGGCTGTCTTGATTCACTCTCGCGCTTGCCCGCTTTCGCGGCAGTTCAAACAAATCGACTGCATGGGGATGACGAATATCGACATAGTAAAGGCGCTGTGGCCGCTTTGGCCCCGCTTCACGAAAGCCAATGGTAGCAATCGCACCCAGCGACCAAGCCAACTCCTGCACGTCTCTGGCCAATTGCTTGCTCACGGTGTGATATCGGCCATACGTTCCCCCACAACCGACTGTCCCATCGGTGTCCATCAGGCCTCTGAGGATGGCGAGCCGATCAGCAGCAGAACTTGACTTATAAATGTCAGGAACAAATTTCGAATGCGAGCGCGTGCCCTCCAGTCCAAGATTGCGGAGTGCGCGCGATAGTGGCGAATGAATGTTGGAAATTTGCGGCTCCCTTTCCGCATACCCAAGTGCTTCCTCTACTGGCCACCGCAGTCGATTAATCCGGCCCATAATCCGCGATTGCGGAATTCGTGTGGTGGCTGCCCATTCCTTTATGGTCTTACGTTGGCCACTGTATTCGACAATGACCCCTTTTCGCCTTCCAACGCGGTCCAATAGTCCTGTCGTCTGAGCAGCGGTTGAGCGGATTCTGCCGCGAACATGCAGTGACGTGTCGCGTACCCTGAGGCGATAGTCGCACTTCGCAACCTTGACTGCTTCGTAGTCTGGCAAGCACTCGGCAAGTCTATCGATTAGATAGCGATCTGCGGTCGTAAAGCGCACCAAACCTGCCGCAAAATGTCCATCGCCCAGCATCAAGCCGAGCGCATAGGGTGGGATAGGCAGAGACTGAGGCGATGGATTGTCGGCGAAACCAGTTATGAGTGGCACAGCGGCCGAGCGAGCCTTGGAATATCCATTATCAAACCACCGCTTAATTTCAGAGAGTGGGCGAACGGCCCAGCCGCCGCCTTTGTTGATTACCTTGCGCTCAGCGTGACTTCCGCGAGAATAAACTGGCTGTGCTCGCCAAATTGTCCAAAGGTGATCGAGGCAGCACTCCATTGAGCGTCCGTCAGAAAACTCGACGCGCCAAATCTCTTTCTCGCCGTGGTCTTGGATGGCAACGATTTGGGCAGCGGACCCATCGGGACAAATGACTTGGTCGCCGACCTTTAACTCTCCCATCTGGCGCCAGCCATGGGGCGTAAGAACACGAGCGTCTAGCGGTTGTGCTTGGCATTGCCGGTCATCGCCCAGCATCGCCAATCGGAAGCCGCGCTCGGCCTGCAGCCGGAGCAGCGCGAGCCCTTGCCGGGTGCCGAGCAGGCCAAGTTCATCGACCACCACGACGCTGTGCCGGTCGAGCGCCAAGGCGCCGGCCCGGGCGGCATCGAGAAAGACGCTGAGGGCCCGGACATGGCGCCGCTCGATGCCGGCCTCGGTGAGGTCATCCGCCTGACGCCAGGCCAGCGCCACGCCATGGACCACCCGCCCCTGCGCGGACCAGGCGGTGACCAGGGGCTTCAGCAGGCTGGTCTTGCCGCTGCCGGCGGCCCCAATCACCACGCCCAGCCGCCCGCCCCCGCCCAGCCGGAGCATCGCCTGCTGCTGCGATGCGCCATGCGCCCCGGCGAAGTCGAGGCCGCTGCCGGCGATAGCAGCCCGGATTTGGCGCGGCGTCAGCGCACCCGAGCGATCCGTGGCGGCCTGCCGCGCCCGCTGCAGGAACTCACCCTCATCGGCGGCCTGCAGCGCGGTGGTGATGCCGATCTCCCCGCGCTCGCCGGCATGGCCCCAAACCAGGGCGGTGGGCTCCCCATACTGGCGTACGCCGGCCGCGCGGAAAGCGGTTGTGACCCGACCGACATCCGCGGCCTCCTCGATTCCGGCCGCGATGAGACCGCGCAGCGCCGCGGTGCGCGCGTCGGCCGCGGTGATCACGGCGCGCCGGTTCAACTCGGCCTCGAGCCAGGGCAGCGCCGCCTCATAGGCCCGCGCGATCCGCGCCGCGCGGGTCGGCGCCGGGCCGGGCCGGTGCGGCCCCTCGATGCCAGGATACTGCCAGCCCAACTCATCCGCTTGGCGGCGCCACTCGGCAAAGTCGGCCATGTCGTCGCGCCGCAGCGCCGCGCGCGTCGCCGCATCGAGCCCGGCTGGCAGGCCCTGCACGCCGGCCTTCAACAGGCCGCTGCGGCGCGCTGGGGGCAGCGCATCCCAATCCAGGCCGAGGCGGCGGGCGTAGGCGCGCGCGGCCTCTTCGCCGCTGAGGCTGCGCTTGGAGAAATGCTCGCGGATCCGGTCGGGGATCACGGCCAGGCGCGCCATGCCGGTCTTGGGGTCGAGGTCCACCTCGGCCCCAAGCCGGCGGAGATGGCTGGCGAGAAAGGCCTGGTAGAGCGCGCCCGCCTCCTTGATCAGCCCGTCCAGGCGGTTGAGGTCGAGCGAGCCCACCCGGCCGTTGTCGCAGAAGACGGCATTCATGACGGTGAAGTGGGTGTGCAGATCGGGGTCGCCGGCGACCCGGATGGCGACGCTCTCGGTGACGGTCCGCCCGCCCGCCTCGTGGCTGGTCCAGAGGGTAGGGCGGCAGGTGTAGTGATCGAAGGCGATCCATCCCACATGGCCGGGATCGGCGCCGTCGCGCCCGCCCTGGCCCCGCCGGGCCTGACCGATGCGGGCCTCGATGGCGGCCATGGCCTCGGCTGCCGCGTCCCGGTGCGCCAGGTAAATCGCGGCCTGCTCGGCCGGCGCGGCGAAGGCCCAGGCGATGGAGACCGACTTGTCCGGCGTGAGGCAGAAATCCACCGAGCCGATCGGCACCGCCTCCTTGGTCAGGCCGGTGCGGCGATCGGTGAACGCGCGTCGCGTCGCGTAGCTCTTGCCCTCGATCAGCCGGCCGTCGGCGCGGCGTCCGGCCAGCAGGGCCTGGATGGCGGAGCGGCTGAGCGTCCGATCCGGGTCGAGGGCAAGCCCCCGCGCGACCAGCGGGTGCAGGTCGCGGCGCGGCTCCGCCGGGGCCGGGCCGTAGGTGTCCTCGAAATCCCGTCGCTCGAGCACGCGAACCAGGCGATTGCCGAGTCGCTGCTCCTCGGCCTCGAGATCGGCCGCGCGATCCGCATGATCCAGCATCAGCGTCGAGACGGCGTCGCCGAAGCCCAGCTCCCGAGCCCAGACCGCGCCCGCCAGGGCGTGGACCGCGCGATCTTCGGCCGAACCGGCGACGATGCCCTGCATCAATGGCCGCGTCTGCTCGGCCAGGTCGCGCGGCAAGGTCTGCGTCAGCAGGTGGTTGGTCATGGCGCGGGCGTCGGATGGCTCGCCCGCGGCAATGGTGGAATAGGTCAGCATGACCGCCGCCGTTCACGGTGTCGCTGCGATTGCCTCGGCGATGGCGTCCGGCAGCGTCGCCAGCCGCTCATCCAGCCGGACCAGGGCCGACTCCTGGGCGGTCAGCGCCTCGGCCATGCGGCGAAGCGCGTCCGGCAGGTCGCTGGCCGCTGGTTCCTCGGTGGCGGCCACCAGGAGACGCTCGAGCATGGCGGTGTGGAGGGCGAGCGTTTCGTTCATCTGGGTCAGGCCGCGGATGAGCACATCCTGGCGCTCTTCCACGCGGGCCAGCCTGCTCTCGTCGTACGGCGTGCTTGCCATTGTGGGTCTCCCGTCCTGGTCCGCCACGCTGGCGTGGGGCACGGGTCCATGATGCAGCCAGGACAGCTTGCGCGTTCCCCGCAGCAACGGTCACGCGGGCGACGCCGAGCTGTGTTCAAATCCCTGCGCGGTCGGCGTCTTCGGATATCTCGTTTTGCGCGCGGTGGGCCAGACTCGGAGGCATGAAGCCCGATGCGGAACTCCGGCAGATTGCCGCGGTCGCACGGGCGGGCTCTGGCCGTTCACCGCTGTATCGCTGGCTTCGAGCCCGCCATGACGCCTTCGCCCAGTTGGTCGAGGAGACCCGGCCGAATTGGACGCGGCTGGCCGAAGGGTTTGGGGCGCTGGGACTGACCGGGTGGCGAGGCCGGCCGTTGACCGGCGCCATGGTGCAGCGGACCTGGTGGCGGGTGCGCCGGGACGTGGCGGCCCTGCGGCAGCGGCGCCAGCAGGGCCCGCGGCCTGCGCCCGCTGTCGTCGTTCTCGCGCCGCCGACCAGGTTGCCCACACCGGCTTCGGCCGACACGCATGACGCCGGAACCGGACAGGATGCGCTGGCGCGGCTGCGGGCGGAGATGGATGCGCGCAGCGGGAGGACGCGACATGGCTAGGAACAGCACCGCCCACGACGGCGACGATGCCCTCCCAACCAAGCCGGTTCTTGCCGTGGGTCTCGGTCGCGGCTTTGGCGGGAAGTCGACCGGCTTGGCCGAGCTCGTCTGGCGCGCCCGCAATGCCGGGCGCGAGGTCATCGTCGCCGATGGCGATCCTCGCAGCCGAACCTTGGCCAGCCTGTTTCCCGAGGCGATGCAGCCGAGCACTGAGGAGCTGGCGGACGTCAAGGCTTGGCTGACCGGCATCCTCAACCGGATGGTCAAGGAAGAGAGATCTGCGGTGCTTGACTTGGGTGGCGGCGATCGGGTGTTGCAGGAGTACGGGCGCGACCTGCGGCTCGTGGAATTCTGCACGCGCCGTGGCATCGAGCCGCTGGCGCTGTACTTCCTCGGGCCGGAGGACGAGGACCTGCGGCATGTCCTGTCCATTTGGGAGGCGGGCTACTTTCGGCCGCGGCGGACGCTGCTGGTGCTGAATGAGGGCGTGATCCGCGAGGGACGCACTGTGGCCGGCGCCTTCGGTCGCACGCTCGAGGATCCTGGCTTTCAGCGCATGGTCGCGGACGGCGCCATACCGATCCTGATGCACCGCCTGGCGTGCATGGACACGGTGCGGCGATGCGGGCTGGGGTTGTACGAAGCTGCCGCAGGCGAGGGCGAAATGCCGCTCGATCCGGTCGAACAGTTCATGGTGGAGGATTGGTTGGCCGATCTCGAGGGCAAGCGGCGGACGGCGGGTGCCGCCGCGTGGCTGCCATGATCGAGGCAACCGCGGCACCGAATATCGAGGCGGTACGAATTTGGTGTGACCGCGCTGGGATGCGTACGGACAGTCCGTTGCGGCTGGCGTTATTGGTGACGACGCAAGCGGCCATCGCAGCACGCGATGCGGCGGGGGGCGGACGAGGTCTTACGCCGGAGGGTGAGCACGAACTGGTTCAGCGGGTTGCAGAATCGGCTGCGCTCGGTGCCGAGCGAGAAATGCTGCGCCTGTCACGCCGGCTCAATCTGCAAATGGCCTTTGGGTTAGCCACCGCGGCTGTGCTGCTGCTGGCAATCGGTTACGCACTTGGATGCTGGCACGGTGGTGCGCAGCGAGACGTGGCCCGCAGTACAGCATTCTTGGCGCAGGTGGCCGAGCTGAACGACGTCACGCTGCTGCGTCAGTATTGCGAGAGAAATTACTTCAATGCAAATGGGCGCCGCGCTTGTACCTTGCCGTCGATCTGGATTGACGCAAGCTCTCGCTAACGCATGGGGTTCTCCAATCCTTCAGTAGTCGAACGCAGAACGATCAACTAAAAAGCAAGCTTTTTCACAACTCTCCATATTGCTTGTATGATGGACTTGGAACTCGTCGAAGCAGAGCAGGGCGGCATCGGCGCTGATGGAGTTGGCAAGCGGCGGGATCGGGTCGGCCTCGCCCGGGTTGCGCTGCTTCCAGGCATGGATCGTCCGGTGGCAGTCCTGCATGAACTGGTGGAAGTGGATGCGCCGCTTGCGGATGACGTCGGCGCAGTCGAAGAACAGGTCCATCAGCATGGACTTGCCCCGACCCACCTCGCCGACGAGGTAGAGGCCCTGCGGCGTCCCTTCCGGCGCCTCGGGCACCGGCTTGCGGCGGGTGAAGCGGGCGAAGAAGCCGGCCTCGGGCGGGGCCTCTGGGTGCGGGTCGTAGCCGCGGAGGCGGTGCCAGAGCTCCTGCAGCGTCTCGGCGGCCAGGGCCTGGGCGGTGTCCGGCTTCAGCAGCCCGGCCGCGACGCGGGCACGGTAAGCCAGCAGCGGGCCTTCCTTGGTACGGGGGGTGACGGGCGCATGCATCGCGCCCGGCGGATAACCCGGACCAGGCATGGTGGCTACCCCCCTTCCGGATGCCCCGGCGGCAGCGGGCGCCGGGCGGATCCCTTCACCGGCTCCCAGAAATACTCAAGCGGCGTCCGCTCCTCGCCGAGCAAAAAGGCCTCAATCGGCATGCCGGCCGCGAGCGAAGGTTGCGGCCCCGGACCCTCCGCCTCGGGCTCGAGCTCGACCCGGACGAGGAAGTAGGGAAGCTTGTCGGGGCCCATCCGCACATCTGGCGAGATGGCCAGGACCCGGCCGCGCAGCGGCGACGGCGAGGCCTGGCGCAACGCGGTCAGCCGGATCCGGGCCCGTTGGCCCGGCGCGACCTGATCGATGTCGGTCGGCTGGACATGCAGCTCCGCGACCAGCCGGTCGTGGACGGGCACGAGATCAAGAATGGCCTGGCCGGGCTGGATGCTCGCACCTGGGGTGAAGGCCTGGATACTGGTCACACGGCCGGCCTCGGGGGCGAGGACCTCGCGCCGCAGCAGCACATCCTGCGCGGCGCGCAGCTGCTGGCGGGCCGCGGCGAGGGCGGCCTCGGCGATCTGGATGCCGGCCGCGATGTCGGCCTGGCGCTGCAGGCGCAGCCCCTCGAGCTGCCGCTCGGCCTGCGCGATGCCTTCGCGCAGCCCTGCCTCCTGCGCCTGCGCCAGGCCGATCGCGGCGACAAGGCCTGCTTCCTGCTGCTGCAGGTTCAGCACCAGGAAGCGCGAGGCATAGCCCTGCGCCAGAAGCCTTGCATAGCCGGCAATCTGTTCATGCACCGCCATGACCTGCCGCCCGGCGCCCTCGCGCTGCGCGAGGACGCCGGCGACCTGCTCGCGCAGCTGTCCGATGGCACGCTCCTGCACCTCCACCTGCCCGTCAAAGGCAGCCCAGCGCGCCGCGAAAAGCGCCCGCTCGGCCTGGAGGAGGATGACAAGGGCAGGATCCCTCTCCGCTTCCAGCTCCGCCGGGAAGGCAAGATGGCGCTGCTCCGCCTGCTCGGCGGCGAAGCGTGCGAGGCGGACCCTGCCGCTCCAGGCGGCGGCGCGGAGCTGCGCGGCGGCGGCATCGGCCTGCGTGATGTCGAGCTGCGCCAGCGGCTCCCCCGCCCGCACGATGCTGCCCTCCTCGACCAGGAGTCGCTGGAGGATACCGGCTTCCTGCAGGTTCACCGTCTTCCGCCGGCCTTCCGGCACGAGCTGCCCCGGCGCGAGAACGGCCTGTTCCATCCGGCTCATCGTTGCCCAGCCGATGAGCGGGACGAGCGTCAGGCCGAGCGTCACCAGGGCCGCCCGCATCACCTGCGGGACTGTGGGGCCCGGGACGGCGGCCTCGAGCACGGCCGAGAGGCCCGGCGCCGCCGGCCCCGCTTCCGGGGAAACGGGCCGCTGCGGGACGGCGACCGGCTCCGGCGGTCGGAGCTCGTCGAGGCTCCACCCACCATCCTGCGCCAAGCGCAGGACGTAATGCGCCGCCTCGGCCCAGGCCTCCGGCTCGTGCGTCACGACGAGGACGACGCCGCCGGCGAGGCGGACCCGCTCAACCGCGGCGAGCAGCATGTGCCGCGCTGCGCCGTCGAGCCCTGCTTCCGGTTCGTCCAGCACCAGCAAGCACGGACCGCCCAGCAGGGCACGTGCGAGCGCGATAAGTCGCTGCTGCCCAGCGGCGAGGCTTCCGCAGGCGGTGCGGTAGCCCTGCGGCAGACGACCGATCATATCATGAATGCCGACATGCCGGGCCGCGTCCACGACCTCCGCCAGCGGCCTGCCTGGGCCACGGCCTATGTTGTCCTGCACGGTCGCATCCAGCAGCTGGATGTCCTGCGGCAGGTAGCCGACCTGGCTGCCAAGCTCCTCCCGGTCGCAAAAATGGGTGTTCTGGCCGGCAAGCAGAACCCGTCCTGTCGTCGGCCGGAGCAGGCCGAGGACCAGGCGGAGAAAGGTGCTCTTCCCGGCGCCGTTACGGCCCTGGACCAGGGCGACGCTGCCTGGCGGCAGATGCACGTCGATGCCTTCGAGAACCGGCGTCGCGCGGCCCTCGGGCCAGAAGCCGAGCTGTTCCACGACCAGGCCGGGACGAGCCGCCATATCCGCCAGATGCACTGGCGGCGGCGCATCCTGCCGCAGAACCTGCTGGAGCCGGCGCAAGGCCGAGATGCCTTTGTTCCAGCTCGCCCAGTATTGGACGACGCCGGCGAAGGGGGCGATCGCCTTGTAGCCACCGAAGAAGGCGCAGAGAACGAGGCCCATCGTACCCGTCCCGGCGAAGACGAGCGCGATGCCGTGCACCATCAGCCCAAGTACGAAGGCGCCGGTGACGAGGTGCTCGACCTCCTCGATCGCGTGATTGCGGACATGCGCCAGGTGGCTGGCCTCGAGCGTCCGGTCATAGCGGCGATACCATCGGAACAGGCCGGCGACCAGCTGGCCAAGCCCGCGCCCGGTATCGGCATGGGTGAAGTCGCCGGCGAGCTGGCCGGTGGCCTCGCCGAGCCTCGCCTCTGCGGCGGCGCTGGGCCTAGCCGTCGCCGCGCGGCGCAGCCAGCCGATGGCGAAGACTGATAGGATGCCCGCAACGCTAATCCAGCCGAAGCCCTCATCGACATAGAACAGGGCAATGACCGCCAACACCGCGCCAACGAGGTCCAATGCATCCGTCAGAGCGGGACCAGCCACGAATCGCTGTGCCGTGACGATGTCCTGCAAGGTAGCGGCGCCCGCCTGCATGTCCACCCGCACGGCGTTGCGAACGGAACTTTGCAGGGCCTCCGCCTGCAGCCTAAGGCCAAAGCGCTGCGCGCCGGCGCTCAGCATGGTCGCGCGCTGATGCAGGTAGATCTCGGAGAGGACGGTGACCCACACGAAGATGAAGGCCATGGCGAGATAGGTGTCGAGGTTCGACGCCGCCCGCATAGCATCCATCAGCGCCTTCACGATCAGCAGAAAGCCGAAATAGCCCAGCTGCCCGCAGAGGCTCAGCAGCAACACCGTTCCGATTGAGGCCGGCGTCACGCCGATGTCGCGCCAACGCAGCCAGGGCGCCGGCTTCGATGCGGTCGCGCTCATGCGAGGCGCCGCTCGCCCAGCACCGTGCGGGCCGGATGACGCTCCTGGCCGGCTGGCACCAGGGTGCCGGCTCGCAGGGCCAGCACTTGGTCCGCACACTGCAGCAACGCCGCACGGTGAGTCGTGAAGACCACCGAGCACTTCTCCCGTCGCAGCTGGCCGAGCAGATGCACCATCTCTGCTTCGCCCTCGGCGTCTAGGGACGCGGCGAATTCATCAAGCAGCAGCAGCTTCGGCCGGCCATACAAGGCTCGGGCGATGGCGATGCGATGCCGCTGCCCCATCGAGAACTGGTACTGGCCGCCGACGGGCGTCGCATAGCCGAGGGGCAACCCGGCTATGAGCTCATGTGCCCCCGCGCGTCGAGCGGCCTCCATCACGAGGTCCATTTCCGGCTGCTCCAGCCGGGCGATCGTCTCGGCGACCGTGCCGCGGGCCAGAAGCGGCTGCTGCGGGAGGAAGCCGACATGCCGGGCGAGGTCGCGCCGTGCCCAGTGGCAGGTCGCATGCCCGTCGAGGAACACTCCGCCCGCCGTCGGCTGGTGCAGGCCGAGCAGCAGGCGCAGCAGGGTGGACTTGCCGCTCCCAGAGCTGCCCAGGATGGCGACACAGCGGCCCGGATCCACCGTCAACTCGATGTTGCGCAGAAGCAGGGGCTGATGGCCGTGGAAGGCGAAGGAGAGACGCTGGACGGCCAGCCGCCCATGCGGGCAGGGGAAGGCTAGGCCATTCGGCCGCGGCTTGGTCGTCGCCGCCGCTAGGCGCCGCAGCCGCTGCCAGGCGGAGGTCGCCGCGGCAAAGGCCTCCATCGTTGTGCCCAAGGCGGCGAAGGGGCTGAAGACCTGCAGCACTAGAATCGACGCGCCGGAAATGAAGGCGGTCATGTAAGACCCCGTCAGCGTGATCGCAAACATGGTGAGCATGAAGGAGCCGCGGGATAGGCCAAGGACGAGCCCATTGACGAGCTTCAAGCGAGCAAGGCCTCGGTGCGCCAGCCAGATGGCGCCTGCCTTCTCACTGCTGACCGAGACCCAGTGGCCGGCCAGCCGCGGCAGCATGCCCATGGCGAGCACAGCCTCCCCGGCGCGCATGGTGTCGAGGGTCAGCTTGTAGGCGCTGCCGGCGCCGGCGCCCGTCAGCTCCTGCTCGGCCCGGGCCGCGCGGGCAAGGGCCAGGCTCAGCACGGCCATGACAAGGCAGAAGGCGATACAGACCGCGCCCAGCATCCAATGTATCGCCAGCGCCAGCGGGACCAGCATCGGCGTCATCGCAATCTTCACCAGCGTCCGGGCGGCGAAACCCGCAAGGGTCTCCCGCACCGTCTCCAGGTCCTCAAGGACCGCATGAAGCTTAGCCGAGCCCATTTCGGCATACTCCACGACACCCAGCAATGCAGGGACAGTGAGCTGGTCGGCGATGTGCCGGGACAGGTGTTCCACCGCGGCCGCCTGCATGATTCCTGCGACAGCGAGGCCGACATAGATGGCAACCCAGAGGTAGGTCGAGGACCACAGCATGTCCCAGGTGCCGAGTTCGGTCAGGCTCGAGATCATGTACATCTTGAGCAGGAGCATGGCGATGTTCAGCACGGTGACGATCAGGCCGAAGCCCGCCACCAGAAGGACCCATCGGCGCCCCATGTCGAGCACCCGCTCTACCCCCTTTGACAGGGACAGGTTGGCTGGGCCGGAAGGATATGTGTTCACGCTCATCGATGGCCCCTCTCCGCACGCCGGACCGCTGATGCTGACGAGGCGACGGCGGAGCGGAGACGGCGACGCTCCGACATGCGCGAAACCACGGAAGGAATGACAGCAGTGCGCGTCCCAGTCCGACGAGCGGCGCCGGACGTGCCGCCGTCACGCAGGACAAAGCAGGTCCAGCCTTCAGAAAGGCAATGCGGCCCAGATGGGCCGCTGCCTCTCGCCCAAGTCCCGCCCGCCCAGCCCTGTCATGCAGCCCATGCCCTTGCCGCGGCCGCGCCGCGCGCGGGAACGCACCCTGCCGAAGAGACTGGAGCCCGCCGGCGGGCGGGGCAATGCCCGCAACACCACGCGCTGCTGCTACAGGCCGCTTCCGAAGGCGACGGTGGCCAGGTAGATGCCGCGGAGCTGAAGCTGAAACTCGGCGAAGTCATGGGGTTCCGCACTCAAGGCGTTGAGGTTCCTGCGCGACGCCTCGAGTCGGCCGATGACCTCGCCATACTCTTTGCGCTGATGCGGGTCGCCCGGCTTCGCAAGGCCTGCGACCATGTCGGAGACTGCCTGCCAGAACACGCGGTGGCGGAACCATTCAGGCTTCAGCCTCTCGACCGGAATCACATGCTCCACCGCCATGCGGGGCTCATAGTACACGTTCTGCATGCCGATCTGCTCAAGCAGCGCCGTCTCGTCGTTGCTGAGCAGGGATGCCGCGCCCTTGCGCCCGAGCGAAATGTCGAAAGCGCCGAACTCTTCGAAGACGCTCCGGCGGAACGCCATGTTCGCGCCGACGATCCACTCGCCCCTGCGCAGGAAGCGCGCCCGGGCGCTCCAATCGATGCAGGAGAGGTAGCCGGAGAGCTGATTATCATACCATGCGGGCAGCGTCGGAAGCGTGTAGCGCGGCACGACCTTGCCGCCCAGAACACGGACGCCCGGCTGCTCTTCGAAGGTCTCGATGACCGTGCGGCACCAGTCGTCGGAGACGATGGCGTCGTCGTCGAGAAAGGCAACGATGTCGCCGGTGGTCCTGGCGATGCCGAAATTACGCGCGGCGGACAGCCCGACCGTCTCGCACACCTCCAGCCGCGCCCGCGGATGGCCGGGCAGGGTGACCGGCAGCCGCTTCGCCGCCGAGGTGTTCTCGACGACCAGCACCTCCGTCGCCGTGGCCGCGAAGCCCGAGGACGCAAGAAGCACCGCGAGCGTGTCGCTCAGCGCGTCATACCGATCGTAGGTGCAGATGACGACGCTGAGGCGCGGCGCCCCCACCTTAGCCGAGTCGGCTGACGGCGATTCGGCGGAAAGAGAAGGTGACGTCCCGGTCGGCCGGGCGGCTTTCCGTGGCGACTTCGAGGGCGAAATCAAAGCTTGCGTCATTGGGAGCCTCGGCAACGACTGTGGAGAAATGCAAACCGTCGGCGGACAGCCACGGCCAGGCCCGGCCATCGACCGAAAGCTGGAAGGACGCGGCGGCCTCGGAGCTGACGAAGTCGACGACTTCGACCTCAAAGCGGTACTGGAACCGCCGGTCGAGCAGGAGCTTGCCCTCGATCCGGCCCGAGGCGCCAACCCAGCGCTTGGCGCCCTTGTCGTCCGCCTCGGGCTCGAACACCCCGGGGAAATACACGTTCGGCATGCGGACGTCGTAGAGCCAGGCGGTAGGTGCCGGCCCACGGCTCGCCAGCGCCAGGGAGCGGGCCGCGAGGCTGTCGCTCAGGCTGGCAACCGCATCGAGTTGCGCCTCGCATTCCTGCATGCGCGCATCAATCGCCGAGAAGCGGGCATCGAGGACAGCAAAGAACTCGTCCTGAGAAGCCTGGAACAGGGTGTGCAACGTAGTCATCACGATGTGTTACAACTCCGCGAAATGGTCCCTCAAACAGCAATCTTAAGTGTCGGCTCTACGGCTACTGAAGCGTGCTCCGCACCGCCGATTAAGTGGTCTCGCAGCGCGACAAGCGCACCCGGCACCAGATCATCGAAATCATCGGCGTTGGTCGACAAAGCTTCCGGGCTGATCGCCTTCTCGATATGTCCTTTTTGCCAGTTTTCCTCATTGAGATGCTTGGCAAGGCCGAAAAGCACCGCGCGTACAAGGCGGCGGACATAGTGCCCTTCGGTAACACTCTCGATCAGCGGCCTCAGCGTCGCCTCACTGGCCATTGCTTTGGCAGCGTCGAACAGCTGGGCCTGGAAGCGGAGCAGACCCTCATAGCCCATGTTGACAAAAAGCTGCTGGGTTTCCGGGTAGAAGCAGGCGGCGCGCCCTTCGAGCCAACGGTCCCGCACGTCGGACGCGCTGCGCAGCAGCACCGGCTCCACGCCGCAGGCCGCGCGCACTCCGGCGAAGAGACCGGCCGAAGACGTGGCACCCTTGTCCTTCGCCTTGCCCTTGCCGGAGGCGTCAGCCTTGGAGTCCGTCTTCGTCTTTGCGTCGGACAAGCGGTCGAGCCCAAGGCGGCCGGCGAGGTTGCCGAACTCGGCGACGATGGCGGCGTTCACGACGCGTCCGTCGCTCGTTCGGCGGGCGATGTCACGCACCCAAGCCGGCTGGCACTCCCGCACCAAGCCGGCGAAGTCCTTTGGACGGACTTGCTGCTGCTCGGCACCGACATAACGGATGAACTGGCGGTAGGCGTCCGGCAGGACCGGGTAGTCGTCCGCCAGCTCGATCAGGACCGAGAGGTGGCGGCCACCGAAAGTGAAGCCGAAGACCGGCGCCTCGTAGAACCAGGGCGAGCCATGCTGCACCTCGTACATCTCGTTGCGCCAAACGATGGCAACGAGGCTTGAGGAGGTCTGCAATGCGCCCTCGCTCGAGACATTCTCAAGCGCCCGGACTGCGTGCTGGGGGTCGTGCAGGTAGTGCAGCGTGATGCCGTTGCTGGCCTGCACAGCCTCGTAGCCCGCGAAGGCGGTGAGCGCCCGGCGCTTCAGCGGCTCGAAAGTCCGTGGCTCCGCAAACCAATGCAGCCCCGGCTCAATAACCAGCGCGACGTCTGCGGGGATGTCAAAATACCGATGGTAAAGCGCCTGCGGCAGCCAATACGCCCGCGACTGCGGCTCGCCACCATAGGGATCCACCGTGGTGTCTTGCGCGGCGTCCTGGCCGAACAGCACGACCTCGGTCCAGTCATGGTCGGTCGGCACCCCGGATTCGGTTGCCTCGACGGTGACGTCCGCGACGTCGACAAGACGCTCCGCACCAGGACGGTAAGCGCGGCCGGGAGAAGGCCGCAGCAGGCGCCCGTAGACGCCGTCGCGCTTGCCGAGGATGACCTCGCTGACGCGGCCGCCGGTGCAGGACCGGTAGCGCACGCCGTGGTGGTTGGACGGCAGCGATGCCACCTTGGCCCCCATCCCGAAGTTCCGGTCGAGACCCTTCACCTTGCCGATGGAGGAGGCGAGGTCGCACATGCGGTACAGCGCGTCGGCATCCATGCCAGGGCCGGTGTTCCAGATGCGTAGCTTGCGCACGCCGTCGATCTCGACAGCGCCAATCCGCACCTGACTGACGTCGGGGGCCTGGCTGGCCGCCTCGAGGGCGTTCTGCACCAGCTCCCGAAGCATCATAATCTTTGGGCAGCGATCAATGAGGCTGGAGACGAGGAAGGCCTCGTCATCTACGCCAAGACCCGTGACTTTAGACATGTGGATCCCCGAAGTCCTTTCGCAATCGCTTTTTAGCGTTGATAAAATCATAAAAAAATAAATTGGAACATGCCTTGTAACCAAGCGCCTTTTCTCACCAAGAGTATTCTCACGGTTTTTTTGATTCCCTAAGCAAGTCTCGCAACTTGCTGACACCGAGAGAAAAACCTACGTCTTTAAAAAATTCTCTGCGTATTTTTCGACCATGGGTAGGCTGATTTACGATCAAAGATATGTACCATAAGTTATTATGTCTGATAACGAATCAACCTGCGTGATTGAGCGTCTGCTACACAATGCGTCAATGCTTATCAGAGTGTGGCACAAACCGCGACGATATGCTACTTAAGCGCGATAGCCGCACGAGATTGACAGAAAATTTCCCGACTAGCAACAACAATTAAATGCAAAGGCTCGTACCCGAGGAGTAGTTATGACTAGTGTTGGAGATAAATACCTGAAAAAACCAAGAAGAGCACAGAAGGCGCTTATAGTAGGCGCCTGTTGTTCGTATGATGTTTCAGAGGTGTTGCTTCCGGCTGACAAACAACGACGTTATTGGTGGCGGAACAATACCATCAGCATGATGTCCGCTGAGCGAGGCGATTCGACGCTACTCAGCGCATGCAATTTGCAACCGGACGAGCTTAATACAGTCAGGCGTGATCTAGAAAAAAACTTTCCGTTTGAAGACGATTTTCAGTGGGCTGATGTTGTTCTGGTAGATTTTTTCCGGGATACATACGACATCTTAAAGCTAACCGGCGGGTCTTATGTTACACGCGGGCCCGAGTTCGAGCGTTACCCTTTGCAGAGTATCTTGCCGGTGGAGGAGCATATAAAGTTTGGCACGCCGAAATATTTAGATTTATGGCTAAGTGCGATCCAACACTTCACATTTCGGGTTTCAAAGCAAGACACTCAAATAATCCTCGTTAACCCTTTTATGTCACCAGTACAAGAAGAGAAGGGAAAATTCAAAGTCTCTGAGGCGCTTAATCACTATGAAGTTATCAGAAAGAATTTCTTTTTCTACCATATGAGCAGAATAGTTGTTGGATTAATTCCCGGCATTATATCTCTCCATTTTAAGCCTTGGTCAATTGGTAGTTGGAAGGAGCATCCTTGGGGGGAGGCGCCAATCCATTATGCCCGACAACGGTACGAAGACATGCTAGAGACGCTTGACACTGACATTGCCGACGCAGAACTGCGATCTAACCTAGTCCCTCTGCGGGAACTAGCCAAGAAACGTGGTGAGATAAGCGTAAATGCCTTGAAACGGTATGTCGATTCTAATCTCTAGTAAGAGAATTATTATGGCCTTGCGAACCCGTCCCTGTACCAACTCCAAGCTTTCCGCTAGCCTCGGCCATACCGAATCAAATTGCAGCACACCGTACGCCTTAAGCCGTAGGCACAAAGCAGTCCCGCGCTCATCAAAAAGCTCTTCACTTAAACGTGAAGGCGTGGTACTATTTCCGCCACCATAAAATTTCGAGAGTGGCGGCCCCTACATGAGAATTATTTATCGTCCTCAGTCCATTTCTTTGCCTAGTGGAATTCGTCGAGAGGCAAAAAGACGCGTCGAGCAGCGACCTGTCAATTTCGACGAACTTTTTGATTCAGAAATTTTCCTTTATGACACATTTGTCCAAAACAAAAATCTCTATTTGATTGGGCCTCCATTATTCAACGTCACCACATTCGTTGACTGGAATGAAAGTCTTGGAAAAGCCTCTTTGGTCTCAAATGCAGTAGGTCATCTTGACAAATGTTTGCGTGTAGTCGCATGCGATTGGTTTGAATCTGAGTTGGCATTTCCGAAGCTTGGTCTTAAGATAAGCACAAAAGAGCCGTCTGACTTCAGCCATATTTTTCGTAATGAGAGAGTTCTTTTCGCTATCTCCAAAGATAATAATATCGATTGGATCCGGGATTGGGCATGCTTTCACCTTCATACTCATGGGGCTTCTGGCTTACTGATTTATGATAATGGGTCGAGTAAGTACTCAGTACAGGAACTCCTTGCCGGATTAGCTGATTTGCCATTCCGTGCAGTAGTCGTTGTTGCGTGGCCATTCAAGTTTGGTCCGCAGGGAGGAGGGGGTCTGCAGGCGCCCTGGGACTCTAATTTTTGCCAACATGGTGCATTCGAGCATGCACGTTGGCGATTCCTCTCTGACGCCGCTTCGGCTTTGAATAGCGACATCGACGAGCTCGTATTAAATCCATGCGAAAAGTCAGTTTTTGAAGCTGCAGAAGCTGGCACCGGGCTGATAAGCTATCGCGGGCGCTGGATTTTGCCTTTGGCAAAATCATTCGACGTGGCGCCTTCAGTGGAGGAGCGACGGCACCGCGACTTTTCCTTTTATGAACGCGATCGCAGTAAGAGTGTTGTGTCAACAACAAAATATTGTTTCGTGCCATCTCGACTGGACTTGTCGGTCCAATGCGCTAATCACAACGTGGTCGACGTTAAAGGGCACACGCGTGCATACGATCGAACAGATCAAGCTGAAGCGGAGTTTTATTTTGCGCATTTTCGTGCAATTAACACCAACTGGCATTGGACGCGGGATGTAATCCGAAATGTTGACGCTAGTGCTCTTGAGTTTGACGCTCTATTAGTTCGACGGTTTAATGAAATTCATTGGCCGGCGCCGTTTGCAAAAGTTAAACGAAGTTAAGTGACATGGCTGAGTAAGGTGCGCTCACGTCGCCAAAGGCACCGCCTAGCTCATGCGGCGCAGATGCACTCCATAAAACTCAAAGGTTGTTGCAGAAAAAACTAGGAAATTTATATGTCCTTAAGCAGCACCAGTCTAAATCGATCTGCTCTTATCATCTCCCCCTTCGCCACTTGGCCGCTTGATGCCGGCCACCGCCGGCGCACCCTGCAGATGACGCGCCTGCTGAAGCAGGCCGGCTACCACATCACGTTCCTCCTCGTCGCCTTCGAGGACCATTGGTACTGGCGGCATGACGAGGAGACCTGCGACATCCTCCGCAGTCAGTGGGACGAGGTGCATGTCGTCTACGGCCATCGCGGCGTCGGCACTCCACCGAAAAACGGTGTTCACCATCACCTCGACGAATGGTGGGACTCTGATCTGGAGGCGATGCTGCGCAACGTCTCCGGCCGCCGCGTCTTCGACGTCGCGGTCGTCCACAATGTGTGGCTCAGCAAGGCCTTCGACTTCCTGCCCCGCCGCACCGTCCGCGTGCTAGAGACGCACGACATCTTCTGGAAGCGCCCGGAGGCTTTCCGCCGCATCGGCCAGGCCCCGGAGTTCTTCATCTGCAACCAGCCGGATGAGGTCTTCGGCATCCGCCGCGCGGACATCGTCGTGGCGATTCAGCAGAAGGAAGGCGTCGAGCTGCTGAACGCCACTGGCTCCGAGGTAGTCACCGTCCCCTTCTATGACCCAACCCTGGAGGCCGAGGCACCGCGCCTCCGCCGGCGCGACTACCTGTCGCCCGACAAGGTCTCGTTCGGCTTCCTCGCCAGCGCGAACAGCTTCAACATCACCGGCCTGCAGGCCCTGGTGCAGGCGCTGGAGCGCCGCATCGGCGAGACCTTCGCGCCAGTCGAACTCGTCATCGGCGGCCGCGTCGGCGAGCATGTGAAGTCCACCCTCGCCATGAAGAAGCTCGGCTTCGTGCCGACCGAGGCGGAATTCTACGATAAGGTCGACTACGCCATCGCGCCGGTCTTTGACGGCACCGGCTTCAAGATCAAGACCGCCGACGCGCTCGCGCTCGAGATGCCCTCGCTATTCAGCACGCATTCGGCCGAAGGCACGGTGCTGGACGAGGCGGTACAGCTCACCTCCCCTGCCGCCATGGCCGAGGCGATGATTGAACTGAGCCTCCGGCGGCCGCCCATCTCCGGCAACCGCATCCACATTACCCGTGCCCGGCTTGCGCTCGGCGCCAGCACTGCGGCCGGAGCGGACCGATTCATCAAGAGCATCGCCCGGCGGGCCGAGCCCCTGGTCATTGACCTGTCGACTGCCCACCCGGTGTCGGACTCGCTGGTCCTGCAAAGCTTTCTGAGCCAGATCCGTATTTTCTCGGAGCGCCGGCCGGTGACGCTTCTGCTGTCGGCGGAGACGATGCGGGTCATCGCCCGGGTGCTGCCGCCAGGCGTCGACGCCGTCACGGAGGCTGCCTTCATCGATGCCTTGGGCCGGCCGCTACGCCCTCGCCTGACCCTGCTCGACGTGCTGGGACGGTCCTCGTCGATCGCGGCCTTGCTTCATGGTGACGACCATGTGGTCTGGGACCAGCGCTGGGCAGGCTATGGTTCCGACAAGCCGGGCGGCGTCCTTGGCATGTTGCCGGTCTTCCATTCCAACCTGTTGTGGGAGCCTTCGCCGATGGCGTTGCGCCGCGCCATCCCCAAGGCCTCGCTTGCCCGCTTCCTTGAGGCAGGGTCGCTGAAGCGCCTCGTGTTCATCGAAGGTGATCTCGGCGACCTGACGCGGGACGGGGGCAAGAGCGTTTGGCCCGGTACTATCCATGTTCGCGTGGACGACTGGATGAGCCTGCAGAATGCAATCATGAGCCTGGGCCTGCGCAAGCCCGGGGAAGTGTTATGGCTCGCTCCAGCCCACGGCGTCGCCTTTCGCGCCGCGATCGATGCCTGTGCGCTACACCGCATTCCCTTTTCGGGGCTGGTGGACGAGGCCTGGTTTCGCGCCGGCCCGCTCCCGCACCACCTCGTCCAAGAGAATGACCGGCGAGTGGCCGACATTTTCGAGGAAGGCCTGCGGCGCCACTCGGCTAAGCTCCTTGCTGCTGCTTGAGGATGCGGCCATTAGCCCGCGCCGCATTCCGGCGACGCGGGTCAGGGTCAACCCCCCGGCTCGAAATGAATCCAGTCACGGATCGCCTCATAAACCCGTTGCCCGAGGTCTGGGTCCCGCTTGGCGATCTGGAACAGGCCTTCGATCAGATGGCCGTTGAACAGGAAATCGTATTCTCTGCTATGCTTGTACTTACCGACGGCATGCAGGTAGAGCACCGGCTTCCCGCTGGCCAGCACCTTGCCATCATCCTGCACTGTTGCCTTGAACCAGGGCAGGTCGCGCGAGGCTACCGTATCGGAGCTGATGTCGACCAGTTCGTACATCGGCACCACCTGGATTGACAGGTGGTCGGCCGCATAGTTCAGCAGCGGCTGATCGACGACGCCAAGCCGCCGCACCTTGTGAAAATGCGGCAGGTTCTTACGGATCGTTTCAGAGATCGCCTCGAAATTCATGCGGTCGGTCCGCTTGAACAGGAAGCTGCTGGAGAAGCCATGGGTGCGCTTGAGCAAGGCAACCGCCTCGGTCACGTCCTCGTAGATCCAGCCGGCCGATACCGAAGCGAAGCTTAGGTCGAATTCCTCTTCAGCTGCTTCCCGCAAGATGCTGCTGATATCCGACGTAATGATAGTGTCTGTGTCGATGTAGACGATCGGCTCCGGCCTGTCGAAAATCCAGAGCTTGCGAATCTTGCCAAGCATGTAAGGGTAGGGTTGCTGCGGCGGATTTTTGTCGAAGATCTCCCGGCCAAAGCGGTCATAGCGTGACAGGTCATCTTCGACCCATTGGCAACCATACTGGTCCCCGATAGCGCGACAGAGCGCGCTGTCGTCGTCGAAAGGGATAATTCTGACCTGTTGGTCTGGGGAATACCGTCGCAGCGATACCAGGAAGCGCAGTAGCTCGGGTGCGATTGGGTCGTTGGCGACTACGGCAATCACAGGTGACTTGGCTGGGCCAGGCATGCACGCTTCTTCCCCGAAGATATCCTGACAAGGTCCTGACGTTCCCAGCCCAGCCTACACTAGATCGCAGCAGTGGGATTGACACGTTGAGAACGGGTTGGGCTGACCTTGTTCAAGCACAAGGGACCGCGGCACCGATGTCAATCTGCAACTCGCTTCAGCTAGCGGAAGCCGCTTCAGGGTACTGACTGCCCGAGTTTTTCACGCTACTCGCCAAGGACGCGCGCTGCCTCAGCGACAGACACAAATATGTGATACAACGTACTGGCTGGTATTGGGCCTGGTATCGGACGCAGTGCCGGGTCAAGTTGATCCACCCAGCCTGCTGCGATCGGCTGGCGTAGATAGTGCTGGTCGAGCGCCGCCAACGCGAAACGGGCCGCCGTCACGGCACTAGACCGCCCGAGTTCGGCCTCTGCCAGCCAAGCCTTTGCCAGTTCGGTTTGCAACCAGGTCCGGCGCGTCGCACGATGTACGCCGCCGTCGCGCAGCACCTCGTCCACCAGCAGCCCTGTTTCGGGATCCGCCCAGCGAAGTGCGGTGGCGAGAAGCTCGCTTGCCATGCTGCTCGAAGGCAATCCGGCTAGCGCCTCATGCCGCCGCAGCAGCCACACCCATTCGGCATGATGCCCGGGCTCGAGGATCGCCCCAGCCAGGCCGGGCGCCGGTGTCCAGCTGTCGGTGAAGTACTCGCCAAGGCTGCGCGTTGGTGCATCGTATAACCGCGCCTCGAACAGGGCGCGGTGCCGCGCCGCTCGCTCCGCCCCGCTTGGGAACCCTATCTCCATCAACGCCAGCATCGCCTCGAACCAGTGCATCTGCGGGTTCTGCCGGCGCGGCAGGCTGGTCGGCACACCTTCGAGCAAGCTACCATCCGGGGCCGTCATTTCCGCATCGACGAAGTCGAGCACCTCCTCCAACACCTGCTGCACCCGCGCCGCACCGCTGGCCTGCAACAGCCAGGCGCAGGCCAGCACAATGAACGCGTGATCATAGGCATCCCGCAGCGGGTTTGCGACCATTCCATCCGGCAGGAAGGTATGGATGAAGCCACGCCTGCCATCCGGCGCTTGCGCGACCGCGACCATGCGGTCGAAGGCGCGCAACGCCAACGCCGTTCCGTCCGGGTGCCAGCCAAGCACCGCAGCATGCGCAAAGACATAGATTTGGCGTGCCTGCACGAAAACCCGCCGTGTCGCTGCCAGATCGGGTGAGCCATTCGGCAGCAGCCTCTCCTGAAACAAGCCGCTCCTCGCATCAAGGCCCGGCCCTGCCCAGTAAGGCAACGCCACATCGTTGAGCCATAGGCGGAGCTTGCGTTCAGGGGTCACACAGCATCTCCGGCACACAGAAGGGGGATCATCCATCTGGAGTTGCAGGATACAGACAGCTCTCGAGAGCCTCAATCGAAGCGTGTTTCAAGCCAACATGCGGGTTGGCACAGGCCCGATTGCACGCTGTAGCCCGGCCGCCACGGCATCTTCCGAATAAGTCTTCCGCGCGAAACTAAGA